>OMRN01000055.1 GCA_900313265.1 uncultured Lachnospiraceae bacterium
AGAAAGAGAATTTTGATTATGATGCATTTTTTACGTCTTATGCAAAACTGTGGAGAAGAATTAATACCAGGGAAGTGGAATATATGTCAATCTTACGGGATTCCCACCCTGTTCATTATTTAAGAACAAATGTCACCCTTCAGCAGTTTGATGAATTCTATGAAACCTATGACGTAAAAGAGGGAGACGGAATGTATCTCGCACCGGAAGACAGAGTCGTTGTCTGGTAAAATGACGGCAAAATCAGTGTATTTTAACTTGTTTTCTTTTGATGAATTGTTCGGATAAGAAAGGTCTGACATATGGCAACATCAGGTTCCTTAAAAGAAAAAAGCGAAAGCAGAGTAAAAGAACCGAAACAATACCGGGTAATCATGCTGAATGATGATTTTACCAGTATGGATTTTGTTGTGGGCATTTTGGTGGATATTTTTCACAAAGATCCAATCAGTGCGGAACAGCTTATGATGCAGGTGCATAAAGGCGGACGTGCTACGGTCGGTGTTTATCCTTATGACATCGCAGTCACCAAAACGACCATGGCAATGGACCGGGCGAAAGAACAGGGTTTTCCGTTTCGAATGCTGGTTGAGGAGGATTCATAATGCAGGTATCGATAAGAGTGTCGAACATCGTTAAATCGGCAATTGAATACAGTATGGAATTCGGATATGAATACATAACACCCGAAACCATCCTGCTTTTTATCTGCAAGGATGATCTTTTTTCGGATGCGTTTACGGATTGTGACGGTGATTCTGAAGCACTTGAAAAAGATCTGAAAGCATATCTTGAGAAAAATGTGTCAAAGGATAACAACAAGCCACCGGAATTATCGGTATCCGCTGCCAATATTTTAACACTGGCAGAAAGAAGCGTAACATCTTCGGGAGCCGATGAAATACGGATCAGCCACTTAATCCATGCCCTTTTCAAATTAGAGGAAAGCTATGCGGTTTACTATATTGAAAAGCAGGGGATAACGGAGCCGGATTTACTTCGGGCTTTGGCGGAATACGAAGAAGAGGAAAGCGAAGATTCGTCGGAAAGATCGGAAGGCAGAAAAATCGCGGCAGAGTGGGAAGATGCCTTAGAGGAAGATGAATCATTTGGACGGGAATATTCAGGTGACGAAGACGATTCGTATGATGAAAGAACTTCCGGGCAGAGGAGAAGCACGAAGAGAAAAACTCTTTCCGATTATGCACCATGTCTCAATGATACACTGAAAAACGAAAATCCTTTAATCGGAAGGGAAGATGAGTTAAACCGGACGATTCAGATTCTTTGCCGGAAAGAGAAAAACAACCCTCTTCACATCGGAGAACCGGGAGTCGGAAAGACGGCAATTACATACGGTCTGGTTCGAAAAATAGTCGAAGGCGATGTGCCGGATCCGCTTAAAGGAAGCCGTGTATATGCACTTGATTTAGGCAGCATGCTGGCCGGAACTCAGTACCGCGGCGAATTCGAAAAGCGCTTTAAGAAAGTTCTTACAGAACTGGAGAAAGAAGAAAATCCGATTGTATTTTTAGATGAAATTCATAATCTTTCCGGTGCCGGTGCGGTAGAAGGCGGATCGCTGGATGCGGCAAACCTGATTAAGTCTCATCTGGCAGGCGGGCATATCCGCTTTATCGGTGCTACGACATTCGAAGAGTATAAGAAGTATTTTGAGAAAGACAAAAGTCTGGTAAGACGTTTTCAGAATGTTGAAATCAAAGAACCGTCCGTAGAGGAAACGGTGGAGATTTTAAGGGGACTTCGGGAGAACTATGAGTCATTCCATGAAGTATGCTACAGCGATGAAGTTTTAAACTATATTGTTACAATGAGTGCAAAGCACATCAATGAGCGGTTTTTGCCGGATAAGGCGATAGACTTAATGGATGAAGCGGGTGCATACCGGAAACTTCATCCGACGAAGGACCGCATGGTGGATAAGGACGTCATAAATACCGTTCTTACAAGCATTTGCCGTGTTCCGGTAGAGCAGGTGGATGCGGATGATTTATCCGGTCTCGAAACACTTCAGGGACGCCTCCTTGATATGATTTTTGGACAGGATGAAGCCGTCTCGCAGGTGGTAAATGCCATTAAGTTTTCCAAAGCGGGACTTTTAGAAGATGACAAGCCGCTTGCGAGTTTGCTGTTTGTCGGACCTACAGGTGTAGGTAAAACGGAAATTGCCAGATGTCTGGCAAAGGAACTGGGAATCAAACTGGTTCGTTTTGATATGAGTGAATACGGCGAGAAACATGCCGTGGCCAAATTAATCGGAGCGCCTGCGGGGTATGTCGGATACGAGGAAGGCGGGCTTTTGACGGAGGAGATTCGCAAAAATCCGTCTTGCGTGCTTTTGCTCGATGAGATTGAGAAAGCGCACGCCGATATCTACAGCGTCCTTTTGCAGGTGATGGATTATGCCACGCTTACGGATAATCAGGGAAGGAAAGCGGATTTCCGGAATGTGATTCTGATTATGACGTCCAATGCCGGTGCAAACCGTCTGGGAAAACCGGGCATCGGATTTTCCTCCGAGTCGGCGGATAAAAGTGTTTTAAAAGAAGAGGTGAAGCGGATTTTCCAGCCGGAGTTTCGTAACCGCTTAAACCGGATTGTCATGTTTAATGCGATGGACGAAGAGATGGGCAGGAAGGTTGTGGAGAAGAAACTTCGCGAACTTGCCGATATGTTAAGCCGTAAGGGCATTAAATTCACTGCGGATGAGGCGGCGAAGGAACTCCTTCGAAAGAAGGGCATCAGTACGGAATTCGGGGCAAGAGAAGTTGACCGTATTATCCGTAATGAAGTCAAGCCGCTTTTGGTGGATGATATTCTCTTCGGAGCACTTGCCGGCGGAGGAAGAGCAAAACTGTCGGTAAAGAAAGATCAGTTTGTGATTAAGAGAAGATAAGAGAATAGAAGAAATTAGAAAACGATAAGAAGATATCCATAGTTGTTGTATGCCGGTTTATCGATTGCCCAAAAAACATATTATTTTTCCGGATCCTGCTGAAGCCGAGGATGACGGACTGCTAGCCGTCGGCGGGGACTTATCGCCCGAACGGCTGATGCTGGGGTACGCCAATGGGATTTTTCCATGGTATAACGAGGGCGATCCGATTTACTGGTGGGCTCCGAAACAGCGTTATATCTTAAAGCCATCCGAGGTTCATGTTTCCCATTCCATGAAGAAATTCATGAAAAAACATGAAACGCGAATCGAACTGAACAAGGATTTTGCGGATATTATGCATCGCTGCCGTTTAAAGAGGGAAGAGAAAGGGACCTGGATTACGGATGAAATGGAAGAGGCATACTTCCGGCTTCATGAACTGGGATTTGCCGTCAGTGTGGAAGCATTCATTGACGGACAGAGTGCCGGCGGGCTGTACGGCGTTTCCGTAGGCAAAGTTTTCTGCGGAGAAAGCATGTTTACGGATATCGAAAACGGATCCAAGGTTGCGCTGATTTTATTTGCACGTTATCTGGATGAAATGGGATATACGACAATCGACTGTCAGTTCCATACCGACCATCTGGAAAGCATGGGAGGGCAGTTTGTTTCGGGAGAAGAATACCGTGCGCTGGTGCGGGAAGGGCTGGTATAAGACGGAGAATAAAAGCGGATGATAAGAACGGTATGAGGAATTAGGGGAGAAAGAGACGGGTTTAGTATGGAAACGTATTATTTAATCGATTATGAGAATGTGCATGCGGCGGGGCTTGCCGGCTGCGAAAATCTGACCGCAAATGACCATATTATTATATTTTTCACGAATAATGCGAAGGATCTGGATATGCGAAGTGTGGCCAATCACGGAGCGGCGTCGCTTTCCATGATTGAAATTCCGGCGGGAAAACAGTCGACGGATATGCATATCGGTTCGTATCTCGGATATTTAATCGGTAAGTATGATAAAGAATGCAGGGTTGTAATCGTAAGTAAAGATACGGATTACGATAAAGTGATTGCCTATTGGAAGAAAGAATCCGGGGTAAAGATTAAGCGGGATATTCAGGTTATGAAAGAACCGGCACCTAAAACAGCATCAGCCGGCGCATCATCCATTATTTCCAATGTATCCCAGAAAGTTGAAGAAGCTGCCGGAGCAGTGACGGAAGGGGCCAAGGCTGCGGGAGCAAAGGCGAAAACCAGTGCGGAGCAAAACAGTACAATCCAGAAGATTTTAAGCAAGGCAAGCTATCCCGGAGAGGTAATCGGACATGTAGCTTCAACCGTTGCCAAAAACACGGGGATAAAGAACGGAAAGCAGCAGATATACAGGAACCTTGTCTCCAAATACGGGCAGACGAAAGGACTGGATATATATAATCATATTAAGAAACATATATAAGAACCGCTTCGGGTGCCTGTCACTTTTGGGTCAAAAGTGACAGGCACCCAAGGGGCAAAAGTGACAGGCACCCAATGAAGAAAAGAAGAATTTTAAGTAGAATAAAGGCGTTATTCGCGCTTTGCATGGCGTTTCTTTTTTGTTTGTCCGCATGTACCGAAGCCGGAGAAACAATTAAAATCGGAACTGGAAGAGAAAGCGGCAGTTATTATGCTTATGCAAATAATATCAAATCGTTTACATCGGATATCGTCAATTTAGAGGTGGAAACGACGGCCGGATCTGCTTCGAATGTGCGTCTTTTGCAAAACGGATTTCTAAAAGCGGCTATCGTGCAAAACGATATCCTCTACAGTGCCATGACAGAGCCCGGTGTCTTCTCCGATGATAAAACGGCCGACGAACTGAATTTCAGTGCGGTTGCCGGACTTTATACGGAAAGCGTGCAGATTGTGGTTAAGAAGGATTCCGATATTTATTCCGTCGACGATCTTAAGAACAAAAGGGTTTGCGTCGGAGAAACCGAATCCGGAACCATACTGAATGCAAAACAGATTCTGGATCTTTACGGACTTGCATTTGAAGATGTTGAGATATCCAATCTGTCATTTGAGGAATCGGCGCAGGCACTGAAAAATGACGAAATTGATGCATTTTTCTGTACGGCGGGTGCTCCGATGAAGGCAATCTCGGACCTTGCAAAGGAAGAGGATATCCGGATTATTTCTTTTTCCGATAAGGATATTGAATACATTTTGAAAAATTATCCGTATTACCGGATTGTGACGCTGCCTGCGGGAACTTATGACGGAATTGATGAAGAAGTACACTCGGTCGGACTTCAGGCCGTATTGGTTGTATCGAATAAAATCAGTCGTTCCGATGTAAAGGAACTGACGGAGAGAATCCTTACGCATTCAGCCGAATTGAATGCAAATATTATTACGGACGATGGACTGACGGCAACAGAGGCAACGGAAAATGTGCTCATTGCTTTTCATCCCGGCGCTGCGGATTGTTATAAATCACTCGGTATTTCGGTAGAAGAAGGCGGGAAAAAAGGCCACGGATTCGTTTTCGGAAGTCAGGATGAGTAAGGAGGAAGCATGGTAACCGTATCTCTGGATATGTATCAGACATTGGGCATAGCCGTCGTGGTCCTCCTTTTCGGAACGTGGCTTAAAAAGAAAATCCCGGTACTGGAAAAATTCTGCATTCCTGCGCCGGTTGTGGGCGGACTGATTTATGCGTTTATTATGTTCGTTCTGTACCTTTTCGATATCGTCGAATTTACATATGACGATACACTCAAAAATGTCTGCATGGTGTTTTTCTTTACATCCGTTGGTTTTCAGGCAAACATTAAGGTACTGAAAAAAGGGGGCGTCGGACTGATTATTTTTCTCGCCGTACTGGTGGGGATGATTTTTGCACAAAACGGCGTTGCCATTCTGGTAGCGAAAGCAATCGGTGTGGACCCCGCACTCGGACTTTGTACCGGTTCGATTCCGATGGTCGGAGGACACGGAACATCCGGCGCCTTCGGGCCGGTTTTGGAAGATTTCGGAATCAGCGGGGCAACATCTCTTTGTACCGCGGCAGCGACATTCGGACTGGTTGCCGGTTCGTTAATGGGCGGACCGCTCGGCGAGTATTTAATCCGGAAGAAAAATCTTCTTAAAACAATTAAAGACGAAGACGCGTCCGCTTTAGAAGAAGAGAACAAAAAACATCATCAGGTGTCAATGTATGCGGGGGCGGTTTATCATCTTGCGATTGCAATCGGCCTCGGCACCGTTATTTCATGGCTTTTATCGAAGGCGGGAATGACATTTCCGGTCTATATCGGGGCAATGATTATTGCGGCAATTATGCGCAATATCGGCGAACACACCGGAAAAATCACGATTCATATGGGAGAGATTAACGATATCGGCGGAATCTGTTTATCCGTTTTTCTGGGGATTGCCATGATTACACTGAAACTCTGGCAGCTTGCCGAACTGGCACTTCCGATGATAGTACTTTTAGGAGCACAGCTTGCTCTTATGTTTGTTATCGCAAGATTTGTTGTATTTAATGTCATGGGAAGGGATTACGATGCGGCCGTTCTTGCTGCGGGAACCTGCGGTTTCGGTATGGGAGCGACACCGAATGCGATGGCCAACATGCAGGCAATTACCGATAAATATGCACCGTCCGTAAAAGCCTATATCCTGGTTCCGATTGTCGGAAGTATGTTTGCGGATTTTTTAAACAGCCTGATTATTACGCTTTTTATCAATATCATAAAGTGAAGATATAAAGATTTAAAAATAAATTAAACTGCGAAAGGCGGATAGAAATATGGAAAAGAAACATGTACGTATATCGTATCAGTCGGATAATCTGGCATATCCAGAGATTATCATTCATGATGAAACAGAGGAGGAAGTGCCGAAGAAAACCCTGATTGTGATTGATATGCAGAATGATTTTATCGACGGATCGCTTGGAAGCAAGGAAGCCGTTGCAATTGTTGAGAATGTAAAGAAAAAAATCAAGGAATATGCGGACAACGGGGATGAAATCATTTTTACGCAGGATACACATCACGAAGGGTATCTTTGGACAAACGAAGGAAAACACCTGCCCGTTGTTCACTGCATCGAGGGAAGCGAAGGCTGGAAAATTAAAGAGGGACTCTACGTTGAAGGTTCGCCCATCGTCATGAAATTTTCTTTCGGTTATACGGGCTGGAAAGATTACAAGCTGGAAGATGTGGAATTAGTCGGACTTTGCACGGATATCTGTGTGGTTTCCAACGCGCTGATTATTAAGGCGTTATATCCGGAAATTCCGGTAAAAGTGGACAGTTCCTGTTGCGCCGGTGTGACACCCGAGTCGCATGAGGCGGCACTGAATACCATGAGAATGTGCCAGATTGATGTGATATAATCAGGGGGAGGTAAACAGCGACTTAAAACCGGCTCATACAGGAAAAGCCGGATTCGCTCAGAGAGGAGAAATAATGAATATACCTGTTGTTTATTTTTTCATTGCTCTATTATTTAAACTTTTTCAATCAATCGGATATTGTTTCATTTTTAAGAAATGTAATGTCGCGTGGTACTTGTCATTTATCCCGTTTGTAAGAGAGTATAATGTCAGTCTTTGTGCAGACCGCGAAAAAGACGGCAAGGTTTATACCATTGTTGCCGGAATTGCGACGCTGATTGAATTATTTAATCATTTCATTCCGGAGAATCTTTCTGTTTTAAAAACGATTCTTTTGATTATATATGTCGGTCTGTTGATTACTACAGAAATATATATGATACGCGTGCTTTTAGGACTTATTGAGGTGTTCGGGCGTAAGAAAAACTGGATTTGGATGTTTGTTTTTCTAGATGCGGTTACGGTTCTGATCTGGGGATTATCACCGAAATTCGTTCCCTCCAAAGTAGTAATCCGCGTTAAGAAATCCGTGCTTGCCAAAGAATTCGGACAGAATATTACCGCACCGGAAGAGGGGCTTTTAATCAATATTAAGAAACGTACGGTTGTGGATTTCTTCCGGAAGAAAACGCTGATCAAAGATATTCACATGTTTATTCCGAAAGGACATATGGTTTTGCTTCTCGGTGGTTCGGGAGCCGGCAAGACGACTTTTGTAAACGCCGTAACCGGATATGAGAAAGCAAAAGCAAAGATTGAACTGGACAGCAGAGATATTTACCACGAGTATAAAAAAATCTTATATAAAATCGGTTTTGTTCCCCAGCAGGACTTAATCCGCGGAACGGATACCGTACAGCTGACACTTTCGGATTCCGCCGATTTGCGTATTCCGAAAGGAGTTTCTTCGGATGTAAAAAAGGCACGCGTGAAGAAAGTGCTTGATGAGTTCGGTCTGACGGCCGTAAAGAACAGTCTTGTTGAGAAACTCTCCGGAGGACAGAGGAAGAGACTGTCGATTGCAATGGAGTATATTTCGGATCCGACGCTTTTTGTCTTAGATGAGCCGGATTCGGGTCTGGACGGAGTAGTGGCGAGAGGGCTTTTTGAAAGACTTCGTAAAATCGCCGATGAGGGAAAAATCGTTATTGTCATTTCACACACACCCGACCGGGTAATCGAACTTTTTGATGATGTTATCGTTCTTGCAAAAGATGAAACCAAGACGGGCCGTCTGGCATGGTACGGACCGGTAAATGAGGCTTATGAATTCTTCGGAAAGAATTCGATGGAAGAAATTCTTCTTTCGGTAAACCAGAAGGATGAGGGCGGAGAAGGAAAGGCCGATGAATTCGTCGGAAAATACACCGATTTAATGAAGGAAAAGGTAGGGTGAGAAGATGAGCGAGAATAATAATACAGAGATGATTCCCGAAAATGTTATGGAAGGCATTGCCAAAATGAATACCGATCCGAATAATGCGGTAAATCCGGCGGAAACACTTGATTTAAATCCCGATAATCAGGGAATCGGCCGTATGGCGCAGATGCGTATTTATCTGGGAAAAATGTTTCGAATGTTTTTATTCCAGAAGGACTGGTTTGTGCTTCCCATGGCGGCGATTATTGCAGGCCTTGTGGCCTTTGCCGTCGGCGCGAATCTTTTTGAGACCATGGAAGGTACACTGATGGGAAGTTTTGCGCTGGCATGCGTATGCGTCTGGAATGGATTTTTCAATTCGATTCAGTCAATCTGCCGCGAGCGCGCGATTGTGAAAAGAGAGCACCGCTCGGGAATGCATATCACATCCTATATTGCGGCACATATGATTTATCAGGCGGTTTTGTGCCTTCTGCAGGTGATTATTATCATGGTGGTATGTTACCTTTTAAATGTGAGAATGCCGGCCAAAAGCCTTGTTACGCCGTTTCCGATGGTTGATTACGGCATTACGCTTTTCTTAATCACATACTGCGCGGATATGCTGGCGCTGTTTATTTCTTCATTCTCCAAAACGACTACGGCGGCAATGACGATTATGCCGTTTCTGTTAATTATCGAGCTGCTTTTCTCCGGATCGTTTTTCACGCTTCCATCGGCGGCTGAACCGTTCACCAAGCTTACGGCGACTAAATGGGGACTGACCGCGCTCTGTGCCCAGGGTGATTATAATTCGCTTCCCATGGTAAGCATCTGGAACAGCTGCGTGCAGATGAAGGATATCGAAATCGAAGGGAAAAAGCCGGTTTACGAGGTATTAAAATATATCGAGAAGAACGATATGAGGGATGAATTCTGCCTGCTTACGGCTCAGTATAACCAGAAGCCCGAATTCGAATTCAGCCGGAAAAATATGCTGAAATGCTGGCTGTGGCTGGTCGGATGGACGGCCGTTTATGTCCTGGCAGCGATTATTTTCTTAGAGTTTATCGATAAGGATAAGAGGTAGGAGTTTGGTGCCTGTCACTTTTGGGGTAAAAGTGACAGGCACCCAAGGAGGAAGTATGAGGTATACGATTGAAAATGTAAAAATACGGTGTGAAATTGACTCACACGGTGCGGAACTGAAAAGTTTCGTGCGTAAGGCGGATGGGAAAGAGATTATGTGGGATGCGAATCCGGCATACTGGAACCGGACATCGCCGGTGCTTTTTCCGTTTGTCGGAGGAGTGAAGGATAAAATTTACCGGTTTGAGGGAAAGGAATACTCCATCGGACAGCACGGATTTGCCAGGGATATGGAATTTACTCTGGAGTCGCAGACGGAAGATGAAATCTGGTTTGCACTTACCGAAAACGAAGAATCGCTTGGCAAATATCCGTTCCGGTTCCTTTTAAAAATCGGATACAGACTTGATGAGTCAAAAGTTCATGTAATGTGGAAGGTGCATAATACAAATGACTCGGAGATGTTTTTTGCCATCGGAGCACATCCGGCATTTGCGGTTCCTGTTTTGGAGGGACATTCGTTCCGGCTTTATGATACAAAGAATCAGCCGGTATCTTCCGTAAAGAACCGGATTTTCGGAACCGGAGGGTGCGTGGCAGATGTGACCGAAGAAGTCAACATCAATAACGGGTGTCTTGCCATCACGGAAAATCTGTTTGATCATGATGCACTGGTAATCGAAAACGGACAGCTCGGCAGGGTGGATCTAGTGGACGATTTTGGAAAATTGCTGGTGAGTGTTTCGTTTGATGCGCCGCTTGTGGGTCTTTGGTCGCCTCCTCATAAGAATGCTCCTTTTGTATGCATCGAACCGTGGTACGGAAGATGTGACTCGGAATCTTTTAACGGGGAATTAAGCGAGAGAGAATTCGAACAGAGCCTGGCTTCCGGGGAGATTTTTGAGGCGGAATACACGATGGAAGTTGCCGATTTGTCAGAATGAGAGTGTGTACTGACAGGTCAGAATGAGAGCGAGTTCTGAAAGTCAGATGGGGAACGGAATGAAAAAGAAAGCTATAACCGGGCTGGCACTTCTTCTTGTGATGGTGATGATTTTGTCCGGCTGTAAATTTTTTACGACAACAACAATCCGTACAGTCGAGGAATACCGCAAAGATGACTTTGTGCTGGATAAATACGTGTCAAACTTAAACGATATCGAAAAATGCGAGTATCTGGACGTTCACGGGGAAAAGCGTTTTATGGGAATTAAACGCGAATATACCGGAACGGATGTCCCGAGATATATGGGGCTGATTTATGTTTCGGAGGCCGAAGGGAAACGGCTTATGCAAAGTTATGACTGGACCACCGATAACGGTGTTTTAGCAGATCTCGGGAAGATGAATAAAAAAATCAAAAATGTTGAAAACTGGTATACTTCCGAGGATTTTGTCAATGATGTATTTCGGACGAAAAGGCCGATTTATGTTGTCGATGTCCGGTTTGACGGGGAAGGTATCATTGTTTTTGATATTTCGTCGTATGAAGAGAAGACGCCGTAGGTTTTACAATACGGTCTTTTGGGATAAAAAATGCTTGTACAAGTGTACAATTGAAGATGGAATCGAAAATCGCTTCTAAAAGGGATAATGAATGGTTCAGATTGTATCATGGATTTTAAATTTAATCATTGTAGTTGTTATGGCCGTTATGACGGTGCTGGCATTTTACCGGGAAGGAAAATGGA
>OMRN01000238.1 GCA_900313265.1 uncultured Lachnospiraceae bacterium
GATGCGGGAGATTTTTATTCGACGCTCGGCTGGGCGTTTGCCAGAGGCAAGGGAAGAAGCGTGGCGGATTTTATTTTTCGCGGGAATCTGTTTGCCGCGTGCGCCGGTGCAGCCATTTACCGGCGTCAGGGGTTTGAACTGTTCGGGCTTTTTGACGAACTGCATTACTGCTATTTGGAGGATATCGATATCGGATACCGCGCCAAACTGTACGGATTTTATAATTTCTACGAGCCGACGGCCATCTGCTATCATGCGGGAAGCGCCTCGTCCGGTTCGCAGTACAATGAATTCAAAGTAAAATTATCGGCCAGAAATACCATCTACTTAGCTTACAAGAACCAGCTTTTATGGCAGAAGGTGGTGAATGCGCCGATGATGTGGTTAGGGCGTCAGATTAAACGGTCATTTTTTGCTAAGAAAGGGCTTTTAAAAGCCTACAACGACGGAATCAAGGAAGGCCGCGAGTTAATCAAAACTTCCGAAGCCATGGAACATAAAGTGAATTTCACATCCAGAATGCATTCCCGTTCGTTTGAAATCGAATGGGAAATGATTGTGGGAACGCTCCGGCGAGTGTTTAATTTCTGATAAATTTACCTAAGGGGAGAGTCGTCTTGATTAAGGATAATCAGACATATTTTAATCGTCTTCATGTCATTTTAGATGCACTGATTACGGCGATTTCCTATATTACGGCATGGTACCTTCGTATTGTGGTCTTTCAGGACGCGTCGAAGGGTGTTCTTCCCATGGAAACCTATTTTGCGGCACTGTATTTTATTGTGCCCGGGTATCTTGCGCTTTACTGGATGATGAATCTGTACCGCTCGAAGCGTTTCTCGTCCCCGTGGAGGGAAGTTGTCGATGTATTCCGTGCGAATATCGTCGGACTGATTCTCTTTATTGTGGCTTTGTATGTCATCAATCAGCCGGATTTCTCCCGTTCGATGATTTTTATCTTCTTCGGAATCAACACGGCTTTGATGATTGCCATGCGTCAGGCGGTACGTGCCGTCCTTCGTAAAATCCGCAAGAAAGGCTATAACTTAAAACACATTCTGCTGGTCGGCTATTCGCGTGCGACCGAGCAGTATATCGACCGCTTAATGGCAAATCCCGAGTGGGGGTATGTCGTAAACGGGATTTTGGACGATAATGTGCCCGTCGGCACGCTTTACCGCGGCATTCCGGTGTTAAACACCATCAATGCGCTCGAAGATTTACTCAACAAAAATGAAATGGACGAGATTGCGATTACCCTGTCCCTGGCCGATTACGACAAACTCGAAGAACTGGTAAATACCTGCGAAAAGCACGGCGTTCATACGAAATTCATTCCGGATTACAATTCGGTTATTCCTTCAAGACCGTATACCGAGGATTTACAGGGGCTTCCGGTCGTTAATATCAGACGCGTTCCGCTTACGAATACCTTTAACCTGATTGTAAAGAGAATCGTGGATATTATCGGAGCCTTAATTGCGATTATTGTCTTCTCGCCGGTTATGATTGTGGCCGCTATCGTGATTAAAGCGCAGGACAAGGGCAATGTTATTTTTAAGCAGACAAGAGTCGGCCTTCATAACAAAGAGTTTGAAATGTACAAATTCCGGACCATGCGTGAGCAGAAGGAAGAAGACGAAGCCAAGAGATGGACGGTCAAAAATGACGACCGGATCACTCCGTTTGGCAAATTCCTTCGCCGGACCAGTCTCGATGAAACGCCGCAATTTTTCAATATCTTAAAAGGAGATATGTCCTTAGTCGGTCCCAGACCCGAAAGACCGCAGTGGGTGGAGCGTTTCCGTGAGGAAATTCCCCGTTACATGATCAAGCATCAGGTGCGTCCGGGCCTTACCGGATGGGCTCAGGTAAACGGTTACCGCGGCGATACATCCATCCGGAAACGTATCGATTACGACATTTATTATATTGAAAACTGGACGCTCGGATTTGACTTTAAAATCCTGTTTCTGACATTTTTTAAGGGCTTTATTAACAAAAATGCCTATTGATTCCGAACGGTCGTTGGTTAAAATATATATTTACATAACTGCAAGTGCGTAGTAAAATACAATGGTATGTGTGAAAAAGGGAGCATTGTGTCACTTGGGAGGAATATAAAATGGCTTCAGGGCAACACAGAAAGAAAGGCAAGCGCCGCTTTAAGAAAAGGAAAATCGCACTGCTCGTTGTGGAACTGTTAGTACTGGTTGTCGCAATCGTAGCACTGATTATCGTTATAAAAACCACAAACAAGAAAACGGGTATCAAGAGTTTTGAATTAAATTCCGAAGATATTGCCGTAAGTTCCGAGGTTAAGGAAAGCATCGAAAACAATGTCGAACTGCAGAATTACACCAACATTGCATTGTTCGGTGTTGATGCCAGAGACAAGAAAGCGGATCTTTCCAAATCGACCAGAACCGATACGATTATGGTATGTTCGATTAACAATACCACCAAGGAAATAAAGCTTGTTTCGGTTTACCGTGATACGTATTTAAATCTCGGAAACGATTCCTACAACAAATGTAACTGTGCTTATGCATTCGGCGGATACGAGCAGGCCATCAACATGCTTAATAAGAATCTCGACCTTTATATCACCGATTTCGTGACGGTCGGATTCCAGGGTGTTATCCAGGCGGTTGACGATGTCGGCGGAGTCGATATCGATGTTCATGATAATGAAATCGGTTTCTTAAATGACTATCAGGCATCCATTTATGCAACCGAGGAAGATCCGCATAAGTTAATTACCGATTATACCCCGGTTACCCATTCCGGAATGCAGACATTAAACGGACAGCAGGCGTTGGCATATTGCCGTATCCGTTATATCGGAAACGACTTCCAGCGTACCGAAAGACAGAGAGCCGTTCTTCAGCAGATTTTACTTAAGGCTCAGAAGTTAAATCCGACACAGCTTGATAAGTTAACAAACGATTTGTTCCCGCTTGTTGCAACGAACTTAAAGTTTGAAGAAATCGTAAAAATGGTATCGGATATCGGATCTTATCAGATTGTAAATACTTCCGGATTCCCGTTTGATGACGGACTTGCAACCGGTATGATCGGATCCAAGGGAAGCTGCGTAATTCCGGTTGACTTAACCAGCAATGTAATCCAGCTTCATAAATTCCTCTATCCGTTTGAGGATTATGCTCCTTCACAGGATGTCATCGCTTACAGTCAGAAGATACACGATGATACAGTCCCATATATCGGGCGATAGCAAAAGGGATTGTCAGAAAGTGTAAGAATAAGGTAAAATATAAGGGATTGCCGGTTGGCAGTCCCTTTTTGACAGAACTGAAAAACGAATTCCCATAAATCGGGGGAAGAATGTTCGTTACATTTAAAGAAGGACAGATATGAAGAATCCGACCGTGGATGTTATCATCCCGACCTACAAGCCGGGACAAAACTTCATAAAACTGGTGGAACGGCTGGAAAACCAGTCCTATCCGGTGAACCGTATTATTATCATTAATACGGAGGAACGTTATTTTGCCGCACTCTCGTACGGAAATCAGTTTGAACAAAAGCACCGGAACAAGGTAACGGTCAGCCATATTTCCAAGATGGAATTTGACCACGGCCACACGAGAAAAGAGGCGGTGAAGAAGTCCGATGCGGATATTTTTGTATGCATGACGGATGACGCCATGCCAAAGAGCAATCGCTTAATCGAGAAACTGATTGATCCGATTATCAAAGAAAAGGCTCAGTTTGCTTATGCAAGGCAGCTTCCGAGGGAAAATGCCGGAATCGTGGAAAGCTACACCAGGCATTTTAATTATCCGAAAGAAAGCAAAATCAAATCAAAAAAAGATATAGAGAAACTCGGCATTAAAACATATTTCTTCTCCAATGTCTGTGCGGCATACCGGAGGGATTTATATGATGAACTCGGCGGATTCATTGATTATACGCTCTTTAACGAGGATATGATTTTTGCCGCGAAAGCCATTCAGGCGGGCTATAAAATCGCCTATGTGGCGGATGCGGATGTGATTCATTCGCACAGTTATACGAATAAGGAGCAGTTTCACCGCAATTTCGATCTGGGCGTTTCGCAGGCGGAACATCCGGAAATCTTCGAGAAAGTGCCTTCCGTATCGGAAGGAAAGAAGTATGTCAAAAGCATGCTTTCTTACTTAAAGAGCAAAAAGAAGTTCGGAAAAATGATTCCGTTTCTTGTAAACAGTGCTTATAAATATGCCGGCTATAAGTTCGGGAAAAATTACGAAAAGCTGCCGGAGAAATGGATTATGAAATTCACGACGAACCGTGATTACTGGCTTAAGAAAAACATCCGGAACGCCACTTCTTCCATCGATCCGTACAGCGGATACGGAATGTCACCGGATGAGAGGAAATAAATTTTTGAAGAAAAATTGAAGTTTTATTCAAAAAAACATCACCGATTTTTCACAAATGAGTTCGATAATCTGTATTAACTTGCAAGCCAATGTTTGGAATAAGAATCGGAAATGAAAAAGGAGATGAATTGTCATGAATGAAAACGGAGAGTATACGTACAGCGCAAATCCCGGACAGGTGACCATGCCTGCACCGGAACACCGTCAGACAGTTACCGTCGTGGAAGGAGTAAGCAGAAGCGGCGGATATGTAAATAATGAATATGCATCCGCACC
>OMRN01000239.1 GCA_900313265.1 uncultured Lachnospiraceae bacterium
CTGTTTTATCTGTTTTACCTTTTTCCCGGATATAGAATTTCTGCCCATTCCCCGGTTCGGAAAATGAGCAGAATAATGTTCTTTTTATTTACGGAACAATCCGAATCTCTTTAAAAACCGGAGTATTTTTTCTCCGCCGGGCAGGGAAAGAATCGTACCGGCGGTAATTCCCCTGAAGATTACCATGCACACCAAATAAACAACGATTCCTACAAGAATACATATGATGCAGACCGCATAATTAGGAAGAAACATCTGCAACAAAAGATTTAAAAGGAATATGACGGCTCCCATGATTAACGAGCACAAAAGCGGAATAATAAACGTACTCCTCAGTTCCTGCTTGTAGGATAAATGCTTGTGAATTGCCAGATGGTTTAAAATACACATAACCAGTGAAAACAGCATGTTTGCAAGCACCACGGAATAAATGCCCAGATGGAATCCGTGAAGGAACAACTGAAGAGATGCAACGTTAATGGCAAGTGCAATGAGCGCGTTAATGACCGGCACATTGATTTTTCCGATTCCCTGTAAAATACCGTTGCCCAGTGTCGAAAGGGCAAAAAAGATAATGGACAGGGTTCCGATATAAAGCATTCTGGCGGCCATATCGATTTCCCCGTTAAAAAGAAGGTCCACAATCGGGCGGCCCAAAACGGCAAGTCCCACCGCACACGGAATGGTAATAATCATGGTAATACGGATGGCGGAGGAAACTTTCATTCTCGCCGAAACACGGTCGTTCTTGGAAATGCTGGCGGAAAGCGACGGTACAATCGCCGAAACCATGGCATTTGCAAGCGCAATCGGCAGATTGATCAGCACGCGGTATTTACCGGAATAGACGCCCATGGAAAGCGTCTTTAAATCAAATTCCCCGATCGATTCCATATAGTGGTTATACATACTCTGGTCGATAATGCTCGAAACATTGTAAATGACGGTACTTAAGATAAACGGAACCACCGTAATTAAAATCGTCATCATAACCTTGCTCATCGATTCCGTCCGCTTCGAGGCATCGAGAGGAATTTCGTTTCGTACGATTTTCTTTACATAGATCTGATAATTCACCATGCAGTAAAACAGCGAGCCGAGCGCACCGAGTCCGCATCCGATGGTTGCTCCGGCCGCTCCGAGTGCCGGCGCATAATTTTCATCCATCATGATATTCCCGAATTTGGAACCGATATTAAAGAAAATCGATGCAAAAACGAGGGATGTAACAACCAGAATAATCTGTTCGACAATCTGGGAAACCGCCGTAACCACCATGGTTCCCTTTCCCTGAAAATATCCGCGGAAAGCACCCATAATCGCAAAAATCAAAAGCGTCGGGGCAAGCACACGAAGCGCCATGGCGGATTTTGCCTCGCCCATGATGTTTGCCGCAAGCTTTTCCGCAAAAATCATAACCGCCATACAGCTTATTCCGCCTGAAATCAGCGCAAAAATCAAAGCTCCTTTGAAATACTTCTGTGTATTTCGAATCTGGCCTTTTTCCGTACGTGCCGCTACCAGTCTCGAAATGGCAACCGGCAGGGAATAGGAAGATAACAAAAGCACGATTGAATAAATTTCATAAGCGTTGGAATAATAGCCGTTACCCATATCTCCGATGATGTTGGTTAACGGAATCCGCCTTACCAAGCCGATGGCTCTTGCGATGATTCCGGCTATGGCAAGAATTTCTCCCTGTACCAGAATGCTTCCCGCAAGAGTATTTCTTTTATGTTTTGCGTTTTCTCTTTTGTTTGTACTCATAATGTTCCTTTGTGATTTTATATTCTTACAATTCCGATTTCATTTAAAATCTTTTCCTGTTTTGCTTCCATTACACCGGCTTCCTCTTCGCTCATATGGTCATAACCGAGCAAATGAAGCATGCTGTGCGCAATTAAAAAGGCAAATTCCCGTTTCACGCTGTGGCCGTACTCTTCCGCCTGAGAAAGAATTCTCTCATAAGACAAAAGAATGTCCCCAAGAACAAAATTACCGGTATCGGGATTGATATTCATTTCAAATCCGGGTTCTTTTGAAAGATTTTCATATTTCCCGGGATTTTCAAAATCATATGCCGGAAATGACAATACATCCGTTGCTTTGTCTATTTTCCTGAATTCGGCGTTTACCTGACGTATTCCTTCATTGTCCGTAACCGAAATATTAACTTCCGAAGGATATGTGAATTTTTCTTCTTTCAAAACCGCTTCACATACCAGTTTCGCGATTTCTTCTTCACTGAAATCCGGGGTAAAATCTGTTTCGTTTTCGTATAATACGGTAACCATCATCGTCTTTTTTATAAATCAGTTTTTCCTTTTTTGTTCCGTCTCAATTGCTGTTTTTTAATTTCGGACTTTTTCCGCCCTTTTTATAAAGGCGTTTTTGCTTTTCGGCCTGTTTCGATTCGTATTTTTCGTACGCATTCACGATTTTCTGGACAAGCGGATGTCTGACAACATCTTTTCCGGAAAGGGTACAAATGGCAATATCATCGATTCCGGCACATACCCTCGTCGCCACATCCAGTCCGGAGGTCACATCTTTCGGAAGATCCTTCTGCGTTGCATCGCCGGTTATGATTACTTTGGAGCCGTAACCGATACGGGTTAAAAACATCTTCATCTGTGCCGGTGTCGTATTCTGTGCTTCATCGAGAATAATAAAGGCATTGTCGAGCGTACGTCCGCGCATATAGGCAAGCGGAGCCACTTCTATGAGCCCTTTTTCCATATTTTTTACAAAAGCATCGGCACCCATAATCTGATACAGTGCATCATAAAGCGGTCGCAGATACGGATCAATCTTGCTTTGAAGATCTCCCGGCAGGAATCCTAGTTTTTCTCCCGCTTCAATCGCCGGTCTTGTCAAAATGATACGTCCCACTTCCTCATTTTTAAAAGCCGTAATCGCCATGGCCATGGCCAGATAGGTCTTTCCGGTTCCGGCAGGACCTAAGCCGAAGACAATCATATTTTTCCGGATGGCATCCACATACTGCTTCTGACCGAGTGTCATCGGCTTAACGATTTTTCCGTTTACGGTATGACAGATAATATCATTATCGATATCCAAAAGTACATTGGATTTGCTCTCTTTCGACATTTCGATTCCGTAATTGACATTCTGTTCGCCGATTACGCGCCCTTTGCCGGAAAGTTCCGACAGCTCCGAAATCAGCGAAACCGCCTGCTTTACTTCCTGCTCGCGGCCCGTAATGCAAAGATACCCGTCACGGTTAACGATAAAAACACCGAGTTCCTGCTCGATCTTCCGAATATACTGATCATTCCCTCCGAAAATATTCCGCATAATCTCGGCCGGAATCTCCATTTTGTACGTTACTCTTCCGTGATCCATACTTTCAGTCTTTCTTTCTGATTTGTATACATTTCCGAATCCCGCATATTGGCTCGCGTCGCACTTGGCAATACTTCGACGGGAATCGGTTGTGTTTGCAACTTCGGACATATTTCGAATGAGGAAGATTATGCTGTTGCAAACTACATACTCATCCCTTACGAAGTTTGCCAATCGCTTGCTCGAGCAGACTTTGCGAATACGTTTAATACAGTAGCCGA
>OMRN01000240.1 GCA_900313265.1 uncultured Lachnospiraceae bacterium
ACATCGCAGGGCACGACCATTGTGCATGCAAAGCCGGAGGAAGTATCGGTTGTTCAGCCGAAACCGGTCAGCACGGTGAAATCCATAGAGCAGATTCGGGAAGAAGAAACCCGGAGAGAAGAAGAAAAAGGAAATCGCAAGCGTGAGATTATCAAAAATATTGCGATTATTTTCCTTGCGGTTATGCTTGTGCTGACATTTTTCTCCAATACGATTATGAATTTCTCGCTTCCGCAGGTATCCACCGAATTAATAACTTCCGGTACCATCAAATCGCAGATCCGGGGCAAAGGTACCATAGAATCGATAGACCCTTACAATATTACCGTTAAGGAAACCAGAACCGTAAACAGTGTGGATGTTAAAGTCGGCGATACGGTTGCCATCGGAGATGTGATTTACTCCCTCCAGGGTGAGGAGTCTTCGGAACTCGATTCGCAAAGAAGCAGTGTGCGCAAGGCAGAAAGCGCTTATCAGTCCAGCATCATCACCAACGGACTCAGAACCGATCAGGTACTTCAGATTGAAGCCGGCGCAGCCATGAATATGACGGAAATCCAGAATAACATTGCGGAATATGACCGCCAGATTGAACAGTATTTAACCGAAATCGATACCCACAAGGCGAACGAGGCGATGATTCAGCTGCAGATTGACCAGCTCACCCCGAGTAAGACGGTGGACAATACAAGTACCGTCGTTGCACTCGAAAAGCAGATTATTATCTGCAAGGACAATATTGTAAAATACGAAGCCATTATTAAGGCTTACGAGGCCAAAAAGGAACATACCGAGGAAGAAACCAAACAATATAATGATGCCAAGGAAAAGCTTCCCAAGGAACAGGAAACGCTGGCAAACTGCCAGAAACAGCTTGATTTGGCCAATGAAGATGCCAAAATTACGACAAATCAGGATGTTGCCAATAAAATCAATGAACTGACCAATCAGCTGAATAATGAAAAAACGGCTGAGGCGCTTACCACAACCGCAAAAACGGATACCGAAGCCAGAAAGAAAACTTATGTGGATTCCGTAAGCGGAAAACTGGATGCCATGTCCAAATATAACGACTGGCAGGAGGCCAAGGAAAAACTGGAAAAACTGGAAAAGGACTCCCTCGGAAAGCAGATTACCGCACCGGTTGCCGGAAAAATCGTCTCCCTTTCGAAAAAACCCGGAGAGGATACTTCTCCGAATGAGGTTGTAGCGGTTATTCAGGTAGAAGGAAAAGGATACCGTACTTCCTTTACCGTGGATGCATCTCAGGCAAGAACCGTTAAAGTCGGAGATATCGTCAATGTGGATGATTACTTTATGTCGGATGTTAAGGTGAATCTGGTTGCCATCAATCCGGATAAGACCGATCCGCAGAATAAGAAGAGTCTGGTATTCGAACTGACCGGAGACGAACTTGAAGCAGGCGGAACGATTTCCCTTTCCGTCGGTGACAGCAGCTCAAGCTATAACCTGACCGTGCCGAAGAGTGCGCTCAGAAAAGACAACAAGGGCGATTTCATTCTGATTATCCAGGAAAAAGCCGTTCCTTTCGGTACCCGTTATTATGCAAAGAGAGTGGAAGTGTCCAAGATTTACGCACAGGATGATTCCCGTGCCGCTATCCAGGCAGATGTGGATGATTACGGTGTTTATGTAATCAGCAATTCCACCAAGCAGATTAAGGGCGGAGACCAGGTAAGACTTTCCGAAGAGCAGAAGTAATTTCAGATATCGGAAACAAAAGCAGTTAAACAAAAGCAGTTAATCAAAAGCAGATTAGCAAGCTGATAAAAAAGAGTTACAGAATCAAAGATTATACATGTGCAGAAAAAAGAAACGTAAACCGAATATTCCGAGAATTGTTATGGCCGGAGTCATTCTGCTGAATTTGCTGGTAGTGGGAATTCTGGCATTGGTACTTGTCAAAGCCAAAACGAGTCTGGTCGATCAGACCGCCGCTCTTCGTTACGGTAACGGTGAACGGTTCGGTCAGGTTTCGGCATTTCTCTCCAAGGATCAGAGGGTAGATGCCCAGACAATCCGCCAGCTTCGTGACACGATTGAAAAAACATATCTGGGAAAAAGCACGGTTGCCTCTTTTAAACAGGGGGATGACGGTGTGGCACCGAATCTTTTGGATTCCTATTCGGCATATTCCACAATTCAGCTTTCGACGGATCACGGTTCCGGTACTTTTGATGCCATCGGTATCGGCGGGGATTTCTTCTATTTTCATCCGCTGCAGCTTGTAACCGGTAATTATTTTACCGAAAGCGATCTGATGCATGATTATATTTTGCTGGACCGGGAAGCTGCCGAGAAACTGTACGGAAGTGCCGATATCGCAGGAATGAGAGTCAGCGCGGGTGATCAGGATCTGGTTATTGCCGGCGTATATGACAGAAAGCAGGGAGAAATCGACAAACTGGCAGCAGGTGGAGAGGAACCGATGGTATTCGTAAACTACGATACCTTAAATGTAATTTCCGGCGGAGGAACACCGACCGGAAATTCCGGTACAGGAGATTCTTCATCCGGTTCGGACAGTGGCTCATCCGGGGATTCAGGCAATACATCCGGCGGAGGAGGCGCATCGGACGGAACGTTATGTATTACCTGTTACGAACTGATCGGGCCGAATCCGATTAATCATTTTACATTCGATGTATTAAAAGAAACCAAGGTATTCTCCGAGACCGGAGTCCAGTATCTTGAAAACTCCAACCGGTTTTCTTACGCAAGGTATTATGAACTTTTAAAAGCCAGAAAATCGAGAGAAATGAGAACGGACGATATTGCACTTCCTTTCTGGGAAAATGTGGCCAGATACCGTGAAGGAAGACTTATGTATGTTGCGTTATGGCAGTGGATCCTTGCAGGAGGGCTGTTCCTTGCGGTGTTCGTCAATGTCCTGAATTTCCTGCTTCGTCATAAGCCGACCAAGAAGAAATTTGAGGAAATCGTGGATAAAATCCAGAGAAAGACACATCATATTCCGGAACGACTGTA
>OMRN01000411.1 GCA_900313265.1 uncultured Lachnospiraceae bacterium
AACGAAGCAGAATAAAAGCAAAGAAGAATCGGAAATAATTAAGCGAAAACAGTTAAAAATAATACTGCATTTAGCAGACAGAACGGTGACATTATGAATGAGACGGTAATGGTTTCAAAATGGCATAAGGAGCTGGAAGTATACAGCAGGATTAAGAATGCAATCATACTTGAGGGAAATATCTATGACAGCTTTGAGTATCCGGACGGCGAGCTGAAAGGCGCCTGGCTGGATATCCGGCATTATCTGGAGAATTTCTTTTTATCCGCCGGGTACCGGGATGTGATTTTTTATAATCATATCGACGGCTTTACGGCGTCGGAAGAAGAGATGCTTGACCGTTTTGCGAAAATGGTCGGAATGAACGCGTCTGATGGCGCGGTAAGTGCAAAATTCGAAGCCGGGGAAAACGATGCACCGCGCATTATCCGGGATGCCCTTACCCAGAGGGAAGAGAGCATTGTAATTATCATGGATATGGCTTCAAGAACGATTATCGCACCGGATCATTTATCGGCGCAGGATTTAAAATGCTATACCGTTTTAAAACAGGCACTTCTCGGTGCGGCGGATGCTCCGAAGGCGGATGAGGGCGAACGAATCGGGAATATGCTTGTTTTTATCACCGATAAGAAAAATGACCTTCCCTCCTGGATGTATTTAAATTTAAACCGTGTGCAGGGAATCCGGATTGATTATCCGGACGCGGAACAGAGAAGGAAATTCTTAACGGCGGATAACATGAAGCGTTTCTTTGATCCGGAAATATATGCCGAGGATTACCCGGGATATGAAGAAAAAGAGGATGAATGGAATTCGCTTCTCGACCGCTTTGTTGCGCGTACGGAAGGTTTTACGTTCCTCGAACTGATGCAGCTGAGGAAACTCTGTATCAGCCGTAAAATCCATATCCATGAGTTATGCTCCGTAGTGGACTTATATACTTACGGAATCAAGGACAACCCCTGGAGTTCCCCGTCGTTATATAAGAGGATCGGCGAAGGGGAAGAACGGATAAAGAAGCGCGTGAAGGGACAGGATGCGGCGGTACGGCAGTCGCTTGACGTCATAAAGCGTGCCATCAGCGGGCTTTCGAATGTGAAGTCTGCCGCGTCACCGAAAGGCGTGCTGTTTTTTGCGGGGCCTACCGGAACCGGAAAAACGGAGTGTGCCAAAACGCTGGCGGAGCTGGTTTTCGGAGACGAATCGGCATGCATTCGTTTTGATATGAGTGAATACATGCATGACAATTCGGACCAGAGACTGTTTGGTGCGCCTCCGGGATATGTGGGTTATGAAGCCGGCGGACAGCTGACCAATGCGGTATTAAAGAATCCGTTTTCGATTCTTTTGTTTGATGAAATCGAGAAGGCATCGCCGAGCATCATGGATAAGTTTTTACAGATTCTCGAAGACGGCCGCATGACGGACGGACAGGGAAATACGGCCTATTTTTCCGACAGCATCATTATTTTTACCAGCAATCTCGGAATTTATACGAAGGACCGTTTCGGGCAAAGGCACGAAAACGTGAGTAAAGATATGGAGCCGGAGGAAGTCCGAAAGAAAGTCCGGGATGCCATTTCGGATTATTTCAAGGCGGAACTCGGACGTCCGGAGATTTTAAACCGCATCGGCGAAAACATTGTTGTTTTTGATTATATTTCCGAAGAAGCGGCAGGGGCGATTATGGATGCAAGACTTGAAAAAATCGGGCGGAAACTGCAGCAGGACAGTGGAATTAAGGTTGATTTTACCGACATTCGGGAAAAATTGTTTGAACTTTGCCTAAACAATCTTGAAAACGGCGGCAGAGGCATTAATAATATTATTGAAAAGGCTTTGATTAATCCGCTTGCCAGAATGATTTTCGATTACCGGATTCTTCCCGGAACGGCAATGCATCTTTGCAATTTAAGGGAGAAAAACGGACAGTTTGTCATGGATTTCGACCGCAGATGATTCGCCTTTCGATGAACGGCCGGCATTTTAGGCAGCCGGAGATAAAAAACGGAAGAATAATATCCGGTTTGTGCAGGAACAGGAAGGAGAATAAGAATCATGCGGCTTGGAAGAATTCTCTATCCCGTAACGGCTCTGGGGCCCGGAAAGAGGCTCGGAATCTGGGTTTCCGGGTGCGAAAGAGACTGTCCCGGATGTGCAAATCCGGAACTAAAGAGTTTTTCCGGTCCCGAAATTCCGGCGGAAATGTTTCTTTCCATGTGCCGCTCGGCAATCAAAAGTTACCTGCTTGACGGCATTACGATAACCGGCGGAGAACCGATGCTTCAGGCCGGGGAACTTTTGCCTGCGGTAAAAGAGTGTAAGAAAATCTGCCCGGATATTTTAGTGTTTACCGGATACACGTACCGCGAACTGAAGGAAATGAATCGTCCCGAGGTGAATGAGTTTCTTTCGCTCATCAGTGTTTTGGTGGATTCTCCCTACATACAGGAGAGGAACAGGGGCGAAATCCTGAGAGGTTCGGATAATCAGAATATTCTTTATCTTGAGGAACAGTACAGGGAAAAATACGAACGGTACATAAACGAAAACCGGCACGTGGTTGATTCGTTTGCGGCCGACAGAGGAGTAATATACGCGGGAATTCATCCCGGGGAAGGAATGGAAAAGTGGCCCGGACACCAACCGGATTTGAGATAACCGATTTCTTAACGGCGCTGTCCGATGCGGGACAAAAGGATGAAAAATACGATTCTTTTGTCCGTAAATTCGTGCGCTTCAGGAAGAGAGAAATCAAGAAGGAAAATGCCGAACCGTATGCGCCCTACCGCGTGAGGATGATGGACAGCATTGCGGGATTTTTCATGGTATTTTCCATGCTTGCCTATTTCGCGCTGGTTTTATATATGACGCTTTTTCCGGTCATCCGTACGGGACAGCCGACCCTTAAGGTGATGATGGAGCATATGAGCGTTTCCTATTCCACGGTTTTAACGGCAGTTGTGGTTTCTCTTTTATGTGCGTCGGTGTTCTTTAAGGGAGAAGTGAAATTAAAGGCCTGGGCAGTCGGACTTTCCGCCGTATGGTGCGGTTTTGTCATTCTGACCGAATTCCTTTCAGCCGGTCCGCTTGCGAAAAATTCTCCGGCGTGGTTAATCCTCGGAAACCTGACGTTATTTTATTCACTGCTGATTCTTTTAACAAGCCGGTTCGGTGCATGGCTTCATAACAAACTGATTCATCCGCCCAGACCGGAACTGGATATCAAGCATTTTTTCACACCGTTTGAAGTGGCCTATCTGCTTTTTATGATTATTTCATCCGGCATCTGTCTTCCGTTTATGATAAACCTTGACCGGTTTTACAAACTGACGAGCAGCTATATCGGAGTGCGGGCATATCTTCTAATCTGCCCGGTTTTGATTTTTGTGATATACTGCATCTGGCATGCCAACCGGATGGACGGTGAGAGCGTGAATGCGTGGTTTTGTTCCAGCATGGAAGTGTTTGCGGTATGCCTGATTCTGGAAACGTTTACGCTGAAAAATCTGCTGTATTCGTTTTTCCTATGGATGGTGCTTGTGGCAATCGGAATCGTGATTGTCATCTATCTCGGGATGGTGATTCCGAGCCGGATATCGTTTCTTTCGATTGCCATGATTATTCTGGATTATCTTTTAGGGGCCGGTGTCAATTATTACAGTGCCGAAGAGGGGATTACCGCAATCGGTGCAAGTGCGCACTGGTGGCTGGTGGTTCCGGCATTTGTAACCATTGCGGTGGCCATCTGGACAACCATCCATGAAATGATGCAGTGGGAATTCTAGATTTGCAAAAACCGTATGCTAAGAAGCCATGCGGATGAGAAAGAAAAGGAGAAGGATATGTCCTCGACAACGTTTGAAAAGAAAAAAAGCGCACCGAACGGTGTAATCCGTGTGGTTATCACGGCGATTGCGGCGGTAATCGAAGTGGCGGTTGTCATTCTGCTTCTGTTAATCGGGAACTACTATTTACGTTATTTAACGGTTGTTTTAACCATTCTCGCCGTGATTCTGACCCTGATTATTTATTCGAGTCCGAAGCCCGCTACGATTAAAATGCCCTGGCTTATATTTATCCTTTCGTTTCCCGCATTCGGCCTTATCATGTATCTGTTTGCGGGGCTTTCGGGAAGTGTTATGGGGGCGAGGAAACGATACAAAGCCGTCAACGAAAAACTGGGCGAATTCCGTAAGAAAAATGATGAGACTCTTGCTGACTTAAGACAGAAGGATCCGTCCAGTGCCGGGATTGCCTCCTATCTGCAAAACCGGCTCGGCTTCAGCATATATGATAATTCGGACATAACTTATTTCGGAGAAACCACGGACTGCCTGGATGACATGATTGCCCATCTTAACGAGGCGAAGGAATTTATCTTCATGGAATACTTTGCCATCGAGGATTCCGATGCCTTCCACAGGGTTTTGGAAGTGCTGGAACGCAAAGTAAAAGAAGGCGTTGAAGTACGTGTTTTCTATGATGATCTGGGATCCATCGGATTTATCGGTTTTTCCTTTGCAAAGAAACTTACCGCACTCGGCATCGAGTGCCGCGTATTTAACCCGTTTTCGATTTTTGCGAACTTTTTACTCAATAACCGGGACCACAGAAAAATCATGGTAATCGACGGAAAGGTCGGATATACGGGCGGATTTAACATGGCGGATGAGTATTTCCATTTAACCGAGCCGTACGGTCACTGGTTTGACGGCGCGGTACGAATCGAAGGGGAAGCGGTAAGGAGCCTCACGCTGATTTTTCTTGAAAACTGGACCGCTCATAAGCTGGCAAAACGGGAGGAAGAAGAGGCGGACTGGTCAAAATACCTGCCGGAGGTAACCTACGAAGCAAAAGAAAAATGCTATATCCAGCCGTACTCGGACAGCCCGGGTGACGATGACCGTACCGGTGAAAATGTGTATCTGAATATTGCAAATACGTCAAAGGAATATCTGTACATCTCCACGCCTTACTTAATCATCACCGATGAAATGGTCAGTGCGCTGACACTTGCCTCCAAAAGAGGTGTCGATGTGCGCATCCTCACGCCCGGCATCCCGGATAAGAAGAAGGTTTATTCGATTACGAGATCCTATTATTACATGCTTTGCAGGGACGGTGTCAGGATTTACGAATATACGCCGGGCTTTAACCATGCAAAACTCTGCGTTTCCGATGATGTGGTTGCGACCTGCGGCACAATCAATTTTGATTACCGCAGCCTTTATCATAACTTCGAGGACGGCTGTATTTTCTATTATAGCGAAGAGGTGAAAAAGGAACGTGACAACCTGCTTGAACTTTTCGGCCAGTCCGAAGAGGTAACCGAAAAGTATGCCGTAAAACGTGCGGCCATTCTAAGGGCGGGGCAGATGCTGCTTCGTTTAATCGCACCGTTACTGTAACGGGCGGACCGCCGGTCCGGCCGGTAACACCTGAAAAAAGCAAAAATAGAAAAAACAAAAACAAAAAATAACAAAAACAAAAAATGACAAAAACAAAAACAGGATAAGGACATGTCGGAATTAAGAGGCAGAGAAAAAAGAGCAGTATTAAAAAGAATCGGAAAAATGATGTTAATCGGAGTTCTCTCCGGCACCGTGATTTTAACGGCCGGATGTAAGACATCCGGTGAGGATGCGACGGATCCCGCACTGGTTTTATCGGAATACCGGGCGGATTCGGAAGGAACTCCGGAAGCGGAAGAAACTTCGGAAACAGAGGTGATTTCCGAAAAG
>OMRN01000295.1 GCA_900313265.1 uncultured Lachnospiraceae bacterium
CTTCGCCGGAATTCGTTTCGGAAGATTCTTCTTCTAAATCATCTTCTTCAAATGTCTCATCCTCCCGGTTCACATCATCCCCGTAACACTCTTCTTCAAAACAGTCATGACCGCAATCATCACCGCATCCATCTTCCCGGCAATGATTATCACCGCAATCATGTATACAATCTTCCTCGCAGAAATCCTCCTGCAATTCTTCCGACACAACAATAGCATCTCCGGCCTCCGATAACGGTGCCGCCGATGCGTAAAGGCAGTTAGACGCTACTAAAACCATCGCCAAACCGATAACCAGTTTTTTCTTAATCATTTTTCTTTCTCACCTCTGCGTAAATTATGGGTATTATATATTATTCTATCATTTTCCCGGTGAATGATAAACCCTGTAAAATATGAAAAAAGCGTAAAAAATGCCGCCGGCTGAATGAACAGCCGACGGCATAACATCATTTCTATATTTGGTTTTTCCGTTTAAGAAACACCTGATCCAAACTACTGCAGAAGTTTCTTAAGCATTACCGCAAACTCCGCTCTGGTAGCTTTACCGGTAGGATCTAAGCGGTTACCGCCCTTACCGGACATAATGCCCTGTGTAATTGCCCAGTCCATAGCGGTTTTTGCGTAAGAACTGATCTTGCTGCTGTCAGCATAACCATCCGATGCTCCGGGGGTTACCGCTGTCTTAATATGCTTAAGCTGCGCATATTTATAAAGCATAAGTGCCAATGCTTCTCTGGTAATGTTGTTTCCTACACCGAACGTGCCGTCCTTATTACCCTGGGAAATACCGTTATTTTTAGCCCAGACTACGGCTTTATAGAACCAGTCCGTAGTTTTTACATCCTTGAAATTAACGCTTCCCGTTACAGCCGGTTTTCCTTCGTTTGCATATAATACCTGAACAACCTGCTCACGTTTAACCTGTGAATTCACTCCAAATACATTCTTGGCGGTTCCTTCCATAAGCCCTTTGTCATATACAAACTGAACATAATCATTCGACCAGTCGCCGGGCATAATATCTTCAAAAATCTCGTAGGCATTGCCGGTGAATTTTGTAACCTGTTTGGTCTTATATACTTTCCAGGGATTGGTCCAGCCGGTTTTTCCCTTTAAATACTGGATTTCAAATTTGGAACTGCAACTGCCAAATACCTCTTCCTCAAATGTGGGAGGCGGATTTCCCATAAACATGGCAGCCTGAAGTGAAGAACAGCCATGAAAACTGCGATATCCGAACTCAAGAACAGTTTCAGGATAAACAATTCTTTTAAGAGATGTACATCCATCAAACATATACGAGCTGACCGTTGTATTCTTTATTGCAATATCAATTAAAGATGTACATCCGGAGAAGCAATACATTCCAACCGAATTAACCGTTGACGGAACAATGATTGCCTGAAGAGAGGTGCAATTCATGAATGCCCCATATCCCAATGTAGACAAGCCCTGATTCAGAGTTGCTGTCTTTAATTTTTTACAGTTATAAAATGCTTCATATCCGACTTCAATTACTGTATTCGGAAGTTTAACAGCGGTTATCGGAGTTCCGGAAAAAGCCATATAATTGATTGAAGTAACAAGACTGTCCTGCATATTAACGGTGGCTAAGCTGCTGCATCCCAGAAAAGCACTTGTTCCGATTGCTCCGGAAGATTTAATAACCGCTTTTTTCAAAGATGTACAATTCTCAAAGGCGCTCTGACCGATTCCGGAAACAGTAGCCGGAACGGTAATCTCCGTTAATGCCGTACATCCGTAAAACATACCGCTTGATACTGACGTTCCTTTAATGGTTGCCGAAGCAAGGCTTTTACATTCATAAAAAACTCCGTATCCGTTATAGGTTACCGTACTCGGAATTGCAATCTTCTGAAGGGAGATGCACTGATAAAATGCTTCATAATCAATCTTTTTCAATCCTTCATGAAGGGTTACTGCTGTCATGCTTTTACAGGAATCAAAAGCACTCGGGCCGATTGCGGTAACGGTTGCCGGAATATCAATCGTCTTAATTCCGGTTTTTTTGAATGCGGCGCCTTCAATTTCCTTCACATTTTTTAACGTTACGGTTGCAAGCAGCGGACAGTTTTCAAATGCTCCCGTTCCTATGGTTCCGTTCGCTTCGATAACCGCACTCTTTAATCCGGTGCAATCCTGGAATGCATAGTTTCCGATCGATGTTACCGTTGCGGGAATCTTTACGCTTGAAAGTCCCGTACAGCCATAAAACATCCCATGACCGATAAAACTGTTTTTAATTGTAATCGATGTGATACCGGAGCACTTCTCATACGCACCGTATCCAATATCCTTAACTGTACTCGGAATGGTGACGGAGGTTAACTGAACACAATTTACAAAAGCCTGCTGTCCGATTAACTGTAAACCTTCTTTAAGTTCGATTGTCTTAAGACCGCTGCAGTTTCCGAAAGCTTGATATTCAATCTTTGTAATTGTGGAAGGAAGAATTACCTTCTGTATTACGCTCTTACCGAAAAATGCGTTGCTTCCGATTTCCTTAACCGGCAGATTGGCAATTTTATCCGGAACGGTTACCGTCGTTTGAGATCCCGTGTATTTCGTAATCTCAACATACTTGTCACTTCCCCATCCGTAAACTTCATACTCAAAATAACCCGATACTTCGTTTAAATCAAAGATTTCATCATCGGTATTATCAATATTCTTGATTTCTTTATCGTCAAAATCCATAACCTCAGATGAATCTTCGGAATCCGTTTCTTCCGATTTTTCTTCTTCGGATTCCTCTTCGGATTTTTCTTCAGACTCTTCCTCCGAAATCTCCTCGGATACTTCCTCTTCGGAAATCTCTTCCGAAAGTTCTTCTTCGGAAACCTCTTCCTCCGAAGGATCTTCGGATGTCTGTTCGTCAACGATTACAATGTCCGAATCACCAACCCCGGTCACGGGAGCGGCAGAAACGTACATGCAGTTCGTTGCCACAAGTAACACCGACAGCAATACAACCAGTTTCTTCTTCATCGCTTTTCCCTCTCCTTATATTTTTGTAGCCTGTATTTCCTTCCGACCGATTCCGAATTTAAATCAGAAGCCGAAACAATTTAATTTTACACTTGTCCCCCATTTTTTACAACTTGCAATTTTCTACGCAGTATATTGTAAATCATCACCCGATATTTTTCTATTCATTCTAACATTCACATGTTATAATTATTTAAAGTATCATCCGGGAGAAAAATCATGAATAACGACAAAATTGCAATTGAAGATATGCAGTGCTGGGTATTTCGACACGCGCAGCGTAAATGGAATATCTCGGGTGCAGAATGTGCTAAGATATTCAAAGAATATGATCTCCTTAGTTTTATATCAGAATGTTATGATTTGCTGCATGTAAGCGGCTATCAACATGCGTTAGATGAAATTGAAGGTATACTCCACTCGAAAGGAGTACAGTTATGATTGCTCTTTCTAATGATATGCCTCTGTTTCATGGCAGTTATACAGAAATTCGGCTTATTGATTTTTCAAAATGTTCCTACGGTCTGGACTTTGGAAAAGGGTTTTATGTAACATCCTCCTTGAGTCAGGCTGTTTCATATGTTCCCTCCGCTGTCCGTAAAGCAATACGCCGTGGAATAATTCCGGATAGTTTTAAACCGGAAAATGGAATTGTAACATTTTATACTTATCGTGAAAACAGCACTCTTAAAATTCACTGTTTTCAGGATGCCAATGCCGACTGGTTACACTTTGCCAGTAGCAATCGAAATTTTGAATTATTTCCTGATATTCGAACTAAATATGCCGCTTATGATATCATCGGCGGAAAAATCGCAGATGATCAAACAGCGCTGGTTCTTAATAATTATATCTCCGGTTCATATGGTGAACCCGGAACACCTCAGGCTGACAACATAGCAATCGGATTTCTGGAACCGGATAACTTAAAAGATCAGTTTTGTTTTCTTTCAGAGAAATCCTTGAATTCTTTAATATTTACCGGGAGCGAAAACTATGGAAACTTGCGTAACAAATAAAATCGTGTCTGAAAAGCAAAAGGAGGCAACCGCAATTCTTGTTATGCGATGTATGCTTTCTTCCTATTCGAAACAGAATAAAATATCCTTTGAAGATGCCGTGCTTTCCTTTTCAAACTCAAAAACATATGAGGCACTGTTTGATTATGACACTGAGATTTGGAAAGAAGGCCCTGACTATCTTATGTCTCTGTATGTGGAAGAAAACAAAGCTTTATAAATGATATCGAAGTTTTCCTTATAATTTTATATAACTTTAACTGAACAGCCCCTCTGAAATCAATCAGAGGGGCTGAATTATTTGGTTTATTAGTTTTACTGTAGCAGTTTTGTCATCATCGCCGCAAACTCCGCTCTGGTCGCCTTACCTTTCGGATCCAGACGTTTCTGGGCATTCGTTCCGGTTCCTTTACCGGTTATAATTCCCTGCGTAACCGCCCAGTCCATCGCATCCTTTGCA
>OMRN01000241.1 GCA_900313265.1 uncultured Lachnospiraceae bacterium
AGATTCTGGATCAGTCTTGACGAAGGCGTACAGCTCGTCATCCGTGCACTTGAAGAGGCAAAGGGCGGCGAAACCTTTATTTCCAAGATTCCTTCGTTTAAAATCACCGACCTGGCAGAAGCCATGCTCCCCGGATGTGAAATGCCGGAGGTAGGCATTCGTGAGGGAGAGAAGCTTCACGAAATCATGATTACCGCGGAAGATGCCATGACAACTTATGAATATGACGATTATTTCATCATCTATCCGCAGATTGTCTGGGCAAACAAGAAGCAGCCGAACCCGACCGGAATCAAGGTGCCGGAAGGATTCTCCTATTCTTCCGACAACAACACACAGTGGCTGGACGTCAGCGGGATCAAGGAAAGACTGAAAGCCGAAATCGGAAAACACTAACTATATCTCTTTAAAGGAGAATTCAACATGTCATTAAACAGAGAGGAATTCGATGTTTTAGAGAATCTGGTGATGACTGCATCTCCGGTATCTTTGCAAAATTTAGTAAAAAATACAGGCTATCCGGCTGAACATATCAGCCGGGTGCTTGAAAAACTCTCCGAACAGGGATTTGCAGATACGGATGCAGATGGAAACAGGGTAATCACAAATGAAGGTGTTACAGCTTTAGAGCCCTATCGTTGTAAGAGGGCTATTTTTATTGCAGCGGGTTTTGGCAAACGCCTGGTTCCGATTACTTTGAATACGCCGAAACCATTGGTTCGTGTACATGGTATACGCATTATTGACAGATTAATCGATGCATGTCTGGAAGCCGGAATTAAGGAGATTTATATTGTTCGCGGCTATCTTGCCGAGCAGTTTGACCAGCTTTTATATAAATATCCGATGATCAGATTTCTGGAGAACCCGGTTTACAGTGATGCCAACAATATCAGTTCATCGCTGATTGCGAGGAATCTGTTGTCAAATGCATATGTTTTTGAGGCGGATCTCCTGATTTCAAATCCTTCTATCATCAGAAAATATCACTATACTTCGGATTTTCTTGCCATAAAAAAAGACAGTACGGATGACTGGTGTTTCAGGGTAAAGAACGGTATCATCACCGAGGAGAGAGTCGGTGGAGAAGGCGATGATATCTGGCAGATGGTCGGGATTTCTTATTGGAATGAAGAGGATGGGAAAAAACTATCCCAGGACATCGCAGATGTATATGTTTCCGATGTTGGTAAAGAAAGATACTGGGAACAGGTTCCGCTGGTGTTCCGGAAGGAAAACTATGCCGTTGAAGTGCGGGAATGCATAGAGGAAGACATAATAGAGATAGATACTTTCAACGAATTAAAGAGTATCGATAAGGCTTATGACATTTAATTTAAGAAGTTTTTAAAGCAAAAGGAATATAAGTTTAAAAAGCATAAAATAAAAAAATAAGTTATAGAGCATCCAAGAAACAATCAGGAAAGCGAGTAATACCATGGAATCAATTAAAAGAAATATACTTCTCAACCCCGGTCCTTCCACCACCACCGACAGCGTAAAATATGCCCAGGTGGTACCGGATATCTGCCCCCGCGAGAAAGAATTCGGCGGTCTGATGAAGGGACTCAGAGAGGACCTGGTTAAAATAGTTCATGGGGACTTGGAGAAGTATACAAGCGTATTATTCTGCGGTTCCGGGACGATTAACATCGACGTATGCATCAACAGCCTTCTTCCCGAAGGAAAGAAAGTTCTGGTCATCAATAACGGTGCATACAGTACGAGAGCGGTTGAAATCTGTGAATATTATGGTTTGCCCCACATTAATCTGCAATTTCCGGTTGATGAAAGACCGGATTTAAATCAGGTGGAAGAAGTATTAAAATCCAATCCGGACATTGCACTTGTACATACCACACATAATGAGACCGGTACGGGAATTTTAAATCCGATTCGTGAAATCGGAGCACTTGCACATAAATACGGAGCGATTTTTACAGTGGATACCACGAGTACCTATGCGATGCGCCCAATCAATATTGAAGAGGATAATATTGATTTCTGTATGGCATCGGCACAGAAAGGTCTGATGGCTTTTACGGGACTCAGTTTTGTTGTGGGAAATCGTGAAATAATCGAAAAGTCCAAAGATTTTCCGAAACGCAGTTATTACTGCAATCTGTATCTTCAGTATGAGTATTTTGAAAAGACAGGGGAGATGCATTTTACACCTCCGGTGCAGACCATTTATGCAACGATTCAGGCGCTGAAAGAGTACAACGAAGAGGGCGAGAAGGCAAAATGGGAGAGACATACGAGAGTATTCAATGCAATTAATAAAGGCCTCGATGAACTGGGATTTAAGCAGGTGATCAAACCGGAACTCCGTGCGGGATTGGTTTCCACGGCAATTTATCCCGACGATGAAAACTGGAATTTTGAGAAGGTTCACGATTACTGTTACGAGAGAGGATTTACGATTTATCCCGGAAAAGTAACATCGCTTAATACCTTCCGTTTATGCGCACTCGGTGCGATTGATGAAGACGATATTACGGATTTCTTCAAGGTATTTCGCGAGGCGCTTAATGAATATCATGTTGCGGTACCGGTGAAATATAACGATGTTTGAGGAAAAGAAAAATGGCTAGCGAACATTTAAAAACTGTATATACCTGCTTCTGCACGGATATCGTGCATGAAGGACATTTAAATATCATTAAAGAAGCACGGAAATACGGCCGGGTTATCGTAGGAGCATTATCGGATCAGGCGCTGATCCGGTATAACCGGTTCCCGACCGTTTCGCAGGAAGACAGAGTGCGTTTATATCGTTCCATCGACGGTGTGGATGAGGTCGTTATTCAGGATGACATGCGCTACGATGACGTGATAACGCTTATCCAGCCGGATTATATTATTCACGGGGATAACTGGAAGACGGGGCCGGAGAGTGCTCTTCGTGCGCATGTAAATGAACTTGTGGAGAAGTACGGAGGAACGTTAATTGATGTTCCGTATACCTATAACGAGAATGTAAGGAAAATCGATCTTCAGCTTCGGGAAAAACTTGCCATGCCGGAATTCAGACGGAAGAGATTAAAACAGCTGATCCGGATGAC
>OMRN01000298.1 GCA_900313265.1 uncultured Lachnospiraceae bacterium
CAGTTTTCGCATGTATAAAGCGTATATCCGTAATCCTCGCTTCCGTTATCCACCTCTTCCGTCATAAAAGTGCTTCCCTCACAGTTATGCGGAAGTAAATCTTTGGAATAATCCATGATTTCGTTGCGGACAAAATCCGAAGAATTTCCGACATACTCGTAGGTCCAGTTCATTACTTCCCCGATGAAATCCTTGCAGTACGCCCTCCGGTCCGTATTGTCCTCAAAAAACGTAATCATTCCCTCTACGCGGTTATTGTTTATCGTTCCCGCATACTCCGTCCCTCTCGGATAAAGAATATACATGCCGACCAGTCCGCCGTCATGGACATATCCGTGGTCCGAATCATACCCGTCGATGATGATATTGCAGCCGTCCGCATCCAGATAACCTGCGGAGTATGCACCGCCCATAAACTGTTCGTCACGGTTTTCCTTATCATGATCGATACAAATCAGTGTTACATCCGCGTCTGTTTCCTTAATCGAACCGTTCCCGCCGTATCCGACGATTCCTCCCACGCCGAACATGGAAGTCGAAACATCCAGTCGAAGTGTTCCTTCAATCGTACAGTTTTCAATCGTGCTTCTTTCGGCAAATCCGGCTACGGATCCGATAAAGCAGGGCTCTTCTTTAGAAACCTCCGCTCTTATTCCAAGCAGGGAAAGATTTCTTACGGATGCATCCTCAAGCGTTCCGAAAAGACCGGCAAAATGCGTATCGTACGTTTTATAATTTCCGTCGTAGGTTGTGCGAATTGCCGAGGAAGTCTCGGAAAAAGAAAGATTTAATATCGCATGATTGTTCCCGTCAAAACTGCCGGTAAAATCGACCGGTTTCCATACCACATCCGTCATGTCGATATCATTCATCAGAATATAACTTCCGGACGGATTATCCGCCACCCTGCATAAATCCTCGGGTGTATATATTTCGGTTATTTCTTCCGCTTTCACATTTATCGCTGAGAGTAAAAGAAGAATTTCAGCCGTCAAAAATAACAGGCTTAAAAATACTCCGGCAAAATAAAAAATACCTTTGGTTCTAACGTCGTATTGCTTACATTTCATTGCATAAACCTCTTACTCCTTTGTAGGATGAACCATCTCGATTTCCGGATGGAAGAAAAGCCCCGACCAGGCACTTTTTCTGACAATCCGGCGCTTTAATGCCTTGTTGCCGGTCGTGGATTTGCTAATATCCCGAATCGTATTCTTCACGGAAAGCCAGTATAAGATTTTTGCCCTTTTGGAAGTACGACGTGCAATATAATACCGGTTCCGGTACAAAAGCTTATATCTGTCAAGACGGCTTTCATCCGTTTCATCGATGATGGACGTCGCAATATTCGATTTGATGGCATGCGTTACCTGACTGTCATATACAAAGTACGAAGGGAAACGTGAGGAAATACGAAGCGTATACTCCATATCATCCGCCCAGATAAAGAATTCCTTTATCGGAAGTCCGACTTCTTTTACAACCTCCGAACGGATAAAAAGCGAAACAAAGGAAGCGCTTTCAAGCGCAATTAAGTGATGTTCAAACTGCTTCGAAATGTCATTTCTCCAGTCCGGACTGACCGTCGGTACATTCATCTCGCAAGGCGAACCATCCGTCCATTTGACGAAGCTTGCCAGGAAACCGAAGTTATTGTTATAAAGTTCTGCGGCTTTTAACAATTCCGAAAGTGCGGTTTCGGAAGGGAATGTATCGTCATCCATCAGCCACAGATAATCATATCCCATATTCACCGCTGCATTAATTCCGTAAGAAAAGCCTCCGGCACCGCCGATATTGGCACCGGTATTTTTATAAATTACACGCGGATTATCTTTATAGATTTCCGCTATGGCCGCATCCGTTCCGTCCGTGCTTGCATTATCAATCACAAGAACATCCGGCTCTGCGGATGTCTGATTTAATATACTGTTAATGCATGTCATTAACAGTTCTTTCCGGTTGTATGTAACTACCACTGCCGCGATACTCATGCTTTGTTCTCCGCAAATCTTAATTTAATACAAACTCCGTGAAGCGGTCCGCTATGCTCTGTTCATCAAACCCTTTTTCCGTCAGTATATCACGGCAGGAATGTCTTTCATATTCCGATGCCGCAAGTGCTTCAACGGCCCATTTTTCCGCATCTTCTTCAATGGATTTAAAGTACACATTCCCCGTAATATTAACCGTTTCCGTAATCTTATTCGAAACCAGACAGTGCATTCCGGAACACTGCGCTTCCACCAGGGTAATCGGGAAACCTTCATGTACGGACGGAAGCAGCAAAAGATCCATTGCATTTAAATAATCGCTGACGTTATCCTTCCGTCCTAAAAGAATATAACTGTCTTTCAGATTTTTTTCGAGGATTCTCTTTATTAAATCCTCTTCCATGTCGCCTCCGCCGATATGGAAAAAAATCGTGTCGGGATTTTTCTTATGAATTTCCGCAAACAGATCCGCCAGAAAAAGAGGATTTTTCTCTTTGCTGATGCGGCCGACCGTCCCGAAAACTTTCTTTCCTCCGGCTCCGTTTTCCTTTCGGATCCGTTTCCCGGTCTCCGGATGATAGTCAAAAACCGTTGTATCGACACCGTTTTTTATTACCGTTACGTTATCCGTCCACGGAAACATCCATTTTCCGGCTTCTTCAGAACAGGCAAAGCAGTCGGTTAAATATTTTTTCAGTTTCGGTTCGGTCATTTTTATCCGGAGGCGTCCGATTTTTCCCACCCCGAGTTCCCCGGAATTATGGGAATGAAGAATCCGGCGGCGGACATTGTATTTTTTCGCATATCGGAACAAATCCGCATTCTTAAGCTGACGATTCGACTGATAGTAGATTGCCTCATACTCCGTGTCGCCGAAAACTCTCTTTAATGATATATAGTGTTCAAAAAAACCGTCCCGAAGATAGGGAACTCGGAAAATCCGGCCGCCCATGGCAGTTATTTCATCCGAAAATGCCAGATCTTTAACCGGGTTTTGGTTGATAAAATCAAACTGCAGCCGGCTTCGGTCGGTATGACGATATAAGTTCATGATGTAGGATTCCATCCCGCCCGTTTCGGCAGTCAGGCCCGCAATCAGTATTCGCTTCGGTTCCGCCATGAATTCACTCTTTTCTTTCAGTCTTGCTATAAATCTCCGGGATTGCGAAAAGCCCGGCAGCTATGGTCTTCTCTTTCCCCGTATAATCGCACAAATACGATGCGCCGTGCCCGACGCATCGTATCTAACATTTTATCATATTAAAGTCGCTGATACCAGCAACTATTTTACGACCGTTTTTTTCCTTTCATTCCGAGAACCGCCCACCGGTATCCCGGGATGAAGGAAATCAGTGCATATACACCAAAGCCTGTTGCAAATGCGGCAAGAAGACTGAGCGGATAAATGACAACTGCCGGAAGAAGTCCTTTTTTGGCAAGAAACACCGCAACCGCCGAAATTCCGAGATAATGGAACATGTATAATCCGAGAGATCTCTTACTCATAAAGGAGCAGAACGGATTTGTAAAATCAAAATAGTTTGCAAAACCGGTTAATATTGCAAGACTGCCGAAGTATGCATAGGCCGCAAAAAGGATGTTCCGGTTAATCGGTTTGTCCGCATAATTCTGTCCGAAGAAAAGGATGACAAATGCCACACCGAGCGCTACGGCCAGAGCTGCAAATACCGGAAACAGTTTTTTGATTCGTCCCATGACTTCCTCACTTGAGAAAACATAATATCCCAAAAGGAAGAATGCCAGATAAAAACCGAGACGGTATACCACAATAATCGGAGTGTTTAAAATCTGACCTGCACCCCACACCGGGATGAAAAATAAGAAGACCAGCCATGCAGGTGTTTTGGCACCGATTTTTGAAAGTTTCCCTTTTTCAATCACGCGGATCAAAAGAAGAATCATACAGATTAACCATAATAGCTGCATATACCAGAGTACTCCGATGCCGGATAAAACCGCTGCAATCGCAATTCCGATTATATTGCCCGGGAACGGCTGGGCCTTCATGGTTTCAAAGGCATCGCTCAGCTGCATATTAAGAATTCCCTGTACAAATTCGAAGGCGATTAATCCAAGCGTTGTCGGAATAAGAAGTCTTCTCGTTCTGTCCTTCGCAAATTCCTTTGCGGTATGGTGATCTAAATAAAGCTTTGCGCTGATGCCGGATACGATGAAGAAAATCTGCATAAGCCAGGGATATACCGCATACTGAAATGCATCCTGATACTGAACGTTCTGGTTTGTGATTTTACCGACCACTCCCACGATGCCTTCCGCATTATACATATAAATCACATGATACAGAATGACTACTATCGTGATTACCCAGCGGATATTATCCAGATAATGTTTTCTTTTATTATCAGCCATTTCTTTTCCCTCTTTCGTTAATTCTCTCCGAGAATCCGGTTCATTTTATCAACCTTTGCTTTTACGGAAAGAAAAATAATCAGCCAGGTGATTGCAAATACCGCTACAAAAATGATTGTAAAGATCCAGATTTTACCAACCGGAATCCAGCCGTTTAGAAGATAGAATCCCAGGTAATCCACATACAGAACC
>OMRN01000285.1 GCA_900313265.1 uncultured Lachnospiraceae bacterium
GGGTGCCTGTCACCGGAATAGAAATAAAAGAATACAGTTGAAAGATTTCGGATAAAGAGAGGAGAAATCATGGGAGAAGGTCAGGAAATCAAGGTTGCGTTAGTAACCGGGGCATCGAGAGGAATCGGAAGAGCCTGTGCGATTGCACTCGGAAAAGCCGGATTTACCGTTGCGGTGAATTATAATTCCAATGAAGCGGCGGCGGATGAAGTGGTAAATATCATCAGGGAAGCCGGCAGTGATGCCATGAAAGTGAAGGCAAATGTCAGCGACTTAAACGAAGTTAAGGCCATGATGAGGGAAGTGACCAAAACATACGGACGTCTTGATGTGCTGGTAAACAATGCCGGAATCGTGCAGGATGAATTCGTGCTTATGATGACACCCGATGCCATTGACAAGTGCCTCGATCTGAACATCAAAGGGTATTTGTACTGTTCCCAGCAGGCGGCTTTGAAGATGTTCTCCAAGAAAAAAGGCTGCATCATCAATATGTCTTCGGTCAGCTCCAAACTTGCGGTTCCCGGCCAGAGTGTTTATTCCTCCACAAAGGGTGCGGTGAATTCCATGACTGCCACTATGGCAAAAGAACTTGCGCCTTACGGTATTCGCGTGAATGCGGTAGCACCGGGCTTTATTGCAACCGATATGGTGGACAAACTTCCGGAAGACAAGAAGGCTCAGTACATTGAAGAGATTCCTTTAAAACGTTTCGGACGTCCCGAGGAAATCGGTGATGTGGTAGCGATGCTTGCATCCGATGCATGCTCCTATCTGACCGGTCAGGTAATCGTGCTTGACGGCGGTCTTAGCTTATAATTTTTCAGACCATAGAAAAATTCATTGAAGAAGTGAAAAGCGACAGATACGCTCAGGCACAGAGCTGATGATTGAAAAAGAAGCAGGAGGAAAGAAACTGCCATGATGAATATTAACGAAGTACAGAAAAGAATCAAACAGCGTCCGCCTTTTCAGATGATTGAAAAAATCGAAGAAATCCGCGGCGGTGAATATGCAAAGGGAATCAAAAACGTTTCGATTAACGAACCGTATTTTATGGGACATTTTCCCGATTCACCGATTATGCCGGGCGTTTTAATCGTGGAGGCATGCGCACAGCTTTGTTCCGTAACCATCGAATCGGACGGAACGGACGAAAGCAAAATCTGGGTTCTTTTGAAAGTGGATGAATTCAAGTTTGTGAAACCGGTAATTCCCGGCGACACACTGGTCATCGAGGTGACCAAAGAATCCGGCGGCGCCGGCCTGATTAAATTCGATGCGAAAGTAACCGTGGACGGAAATGTAAGAGCCAAAGGAAGACTGGCATTCTGTGCGGTAGATAAAGAAGCCATCTATTCTTAAACCGGTTCTATGAAAAAACGTCAGGAAACACTTCCGGAAAAAGGATAATCGGGAGAACAAAGAAACATTAAAAAAATAAACAGGAGAAAAAAGATGACCATTATTGAGAATGCAAAAACGAAAAAGAATGCAACCGTTAACGGCGAAAAGAAAGAGAAAAAACACACAACCGTTATCCGTCTGACAAAGAAAGATTAAGGATTTCGAATCAGACAGACTGTTATAAAAACGGTTTTATGAAAGAAGGATTATGAAATGAGCAAAAGAGTACTTATGTTTCCCGGTCAGGGTTCCCAGTATATCGGAATGGGAAAGGAGTTTTACGTAAACTTCCCGGAAGCAAAAGAGGTTTTTGATTTATCGTCCGAAGTAACGGGTCTTGATATTGCAAAACTCTGTTTTGAGGAAAACGATCAGATCAATATTACCGAATACACGCAGATTTGTATGCTTACGGAAGAGGTTGCGCTTCTTAAAGTGTTACAGTCCAAAGGTTTTGTTTTTGACGTATGTACCGGACTGAGCCTCGGCGAATATGCGGCGGTTGTCGCAAGCGGAGCCATGAGCATGGAAGATGCATTCAAAGTGGTCAGAAAACGTGGAATTTATATGCAGGAAGCCGTTCCGACAGGCGGCGCGATGAACGCGGTTATCGGTCTGGATCCGGAAGTGATTGAGGCAGTCTGCGAAGAAGTTCAGGCAGCAGGAGAAGATGCCGGGGATTCGGATTTTCCGGAGGATCTTCCTTATGTTGTATCGGTTGCCAATTATAATAATCCGAAGCAGACGGTTATTACCGGACGTAAGGATGCGGTGGAAAAGGCAGCTGCCGCTTTAGCGGAAAAAGGTGCTTTAAAATGTGTTCCTTTAAATGTATCCGGACCGTTTCATTCAAAACTGCTTGAAGGCGCCGGAGAGAAACTTTCCGAGGCCCTTGCCGAAGTGGAAATTCAGGATATTGCCATTCCGTATATTGCCAATGTTACGGCGGATTATGTAAACCAAAAAGAAGATGTCAAGCCGCTTTTGGTAAAGCAGGTTTCTTCATCCGTTCGCTTTACGCAGACAATTGAAAGACTGGTAAAAGACGGAGCGGATGAGTTTGTGGAAGTCGGACCCGGACATACCCTGACGGGTTTTGTAAAGAAAATCGACAGAAGTCTTAAATGTGCCAATATCGATACATTTGAGGATTTTGAGAAATATTTTGCTTAAACATTAGGAGCATTTCATGAAAACACTTCCGATTATTAAAACCGAAGAAAACAAGGAACGGGATATTATCAGCTGTCCCAGCTGTAAAAAGGAACTGGACAAACAGCTTGTCGTCATGCGTAAATATGTCTGCTATGAGTGCGGATATTACTTCCGTGTACGTGCGAAAAACCGTATCCGTATGGTAGCGGATGAGGGCTCTTTCATCCCCTGGTTTGAAGAGGAGAGTACGGGAAATCCGCTGGATTTTCCGGGTTATGAAGATAAAATCAGTGAAACAAAAGAAAAGACCGGCCTGACGGAAGGCGTGATGGTCGGGGAATGCACCATCGGTGAGAACCGCACGGTTTTAGGCGTGATTGATTCACGTTTCTTAATGGGCAGCATGGGACATGTTGTCGGCGAGAGAATTACTTTAGCGGTTGAAAAAGCGACCGAAGAAAAACTCCCGGTGATCCTGTTTTGCTGTTCCGGCGGAGCCAGAATGCAGGAAGGTATCGTTTCCTTAATGCAGATGGCAAAAACATCCGGCGCCCTGAAACGCCATTCCGATGAAGGTCTTTTATTTGTTCCGGTATTGACGGATCCGACCACAGGCGGTGTGACGGCTTCGTTTGCGATGTTAGGAGATATTATTCTCGCAGAGCCCGGCGCACTGATCGGTTTTGCGGGTCCCCGCGTTATTGAGCAGACCATCGGACAGAAACTTCCGGAAGGTTTCCAGAGAGCGGAATTCCAGTTAGAGCACGGATTCGTGGATGCCATTGTCGGACGTGACAAATTAAGAAGTGTATTAAAACAGATTTTAAAGACGCATCTTCCGAAAGAAGGTTATGCGAATTTCGATCCCGAACATGACAAAGACCGTTATGATGCTACGGAACTGATGAAGGAAAGAGCCGCAAAGGCGCCGATTATGAAGGTCTGGGACAAGGTTTCGGCCGCCAGACAGGTAACAAGACTCGGAGCGGAAGATTATATTGCGGGGATTTTTGATCAGTTTTTAGAACTGCACGGAGACCGCTATTTCCGTGATGATCCGGCAATTTTAGGCGGTATTGCTTATCTTGACGGACAGCCGGTTACGGTAATCGGTGTTAATAAGGGGAAAGATGTCGCAAGCTGCATCGCACATAACTACGGAATGCCTTCGCCGGAAGGATACCGGAAAGCCATTCGTTTAATGAAACAGGCGGAAAAATTCCATCGCCCCATTATTACATTCGTAAACACATCCGGTGCCTATCCCGGGCTGGAAGCCGAGGAAAACGGGCAGGGTGAAGCGATAGCGAGAAATCTTTTTGAGATGAGCGGAATCAAAGTGCCGATTCTGGCCATAATGATCGGAGAAGGAGGAAGCGGCGGAGCGCTTGCACTGGCGGTCGGAAACGAAGTGTGGATGCTTGAAAACGCGACCTACTCCATTCTTTCGCCGGAAGGTTTTGCGTCGATATTATGGAAGGACGGAAGCCGTGCGGAAGAGGCGGCAAGCGTCATGAAAATTACCGCATCGGAACTGAAAAATCTTCACGTTGTAGAGCGCATTATTCCGGAATACGGTATGGCGGATGCACCTGCACTTACTTCAATCTGTGCTTACATGAAAGGACATATGAAGACATTCTTAAAAGAGCAGTCGGCATTTACGGGAGAGGAACTTGCGGCGAAACGATACGAGAGATTCCGGCAGTTTTAAAATTTTAAAAGAGGTGAAATTTAAAATAAAACCGGAATAAATATATGTTAGTAAAAATCACTAGAAAAACGGTGCAGATTCACGTTATCTGTACCGTTTTTTCTATGGAAAAGAGTGTTGAAAAGTGTTAAACTATAACGCGAAGTGCAGACTTTCGAAAACATGTCGGTGCCACTTCGAAAATGAAAGATTACAAAGAAAAAACTGACGAGGTAACGGAACATGGAACAGTACAAAGAAGAATTTATAGAGTTTATGTTGGAAAGCAAGGTTTTGAAGTTCGGTGATTTTACGTTAAAAAGCGGACGCAAATCCCCGTTTTTCATGAATGCGGGAGCCTATGTAACGGGCGCGCAGCTGAAACGACTCGGCGAATACTATGCCAAAGCAATTCACGATAATTGCGGGGATGATTTCGATGTACTTTTCGGACCGGCGTATAAGGGAATTCCCTTAAGCGTGGCAACCTGCATTGCTTACAGTGAGCTATACGGAAAGGAAATCCGTTACTGTTCAAACCGTAAGGAAATCAAGGACCACGGCGATGTGGGAATTTTACTCGGAAGCAAAATGCAGGACGGGGACAGGGTTGTTATTATCGAAGATGTAACGACTTCCGGCAAGTCCATTGAGGAAACATTCCCGATTATCAAAGCCCAGGGAAATGTGGAGATAAAGGGACTGATGGTTTCCTTAAACCGTATGGAGAAAGGAATCGATACCGATAAGAGTGCGCTTGATGATATTAAGGATAAATACGGAATCGAGGCAAGGGCCATCGTTTCCATGGCGGATGTTGTAGAGAAGCTTTACAATAAGCCGTATAACGGAGAGGTTATTATCGACGATACGCTGAAGGCTTCCATCGATGCTTATTACGAACAGTACGGAGCAAAGTCATAACCGGCTTAAATACAAAAGAACGTCATTAAAGCAGGCCGGACTGGCTTCCTATCATTGTATGAATGTGCATTGATCAAACATAAGATGAGATAAACGGAGAGTATCCACAAACGGAATGCAGTTAAACGATCAGCGCGGGAAAAAGAGAAAAGTAAATCCGCATTACAAATTTACCAATAAGACGGTACCACTCATAGCCGTTGTCGGTTTATGTCTCGGTGCCATGAGTTTTCTTGCACTTGTCCTGACAGTATTATTTACTTTTCAAAAAGGCGGGGAAGCACCGCTTTCCTATGGCCTGACGTGGGTTGTGGCTTTTGTGTTTTCCGCCGTCGGATTATTTTTCTCCGTAAAAGGAAGAATGCGCCCGGATACGTATGTATTCTTTCCGACCATCGGAATGGTGGTAAACAGTGTTAATATTTTTCTGGTTATTTATATCATGGGTCGCGGAATATTAGCGATGTA
>OMRN01000243.1 GCA_900313265.1 uncultured Lachnospiraceae bacterium
CGTTTTTATTGCGGAAACCGCCAATGTGATTCTGCGTGCGTTAGAGGCCGGATATGAAGTAGAAAACATGCTGGTTGAGACGAAACGCCTGGAAATCGAGGCGGGGCCGGTTTTTGATAAAATAAAGGAATTATACGGGGAAGAGACACTTAATGCCATTCCGGTTTATGTTGCGGAACACGAAGTGGTAAGCCGGCTTACCGGATACAATCTGGTGAGAGGATTGTGGGCGGTGTTAAAGAGAAAACCCGTACAGGACTTGCCCGGATTCTGCGAAGGAAAGAAACGGATTGCGGTTTTATATGATGTCGTTAATCCTACAAATGTAGGTGCCATTATCCGTTCGGCAGCGGCACTCGGAATGGACGGAGTGTTATTGACGGATCATTCCGTCAATCCGCTTACCAGAAGATCCTCGAGAGTCAGCATGGGAACGGTATTTCAAATCCCCTGGACGGTGGTGGCCTCACCGGATCCGTTATCGGGGAAGGAAGGACTTCCGGATACGCTGAAAAAACTGGGATTTAAAACGGCTTCGATGGCACTTTGCGAAAACAGTATTACGCCGGATGACGAAAGGCTTCGCAAAGAAGAGCGGCTGGCGATTTTTCTGGGAACGGAAGGAGACGGCCTGCCGGATCATATAATTGATAACACGGATTACCGTGTGATGATACCCATGAAACACGGCGTGGATTCGCTGAATGTGGCGGCTGCAAGTGCGGTGATTTTCTGGGAACTGATGAAGTAATGCTTATCCGGGGCCGGTAATAATTACAAAAAACAACAGATTGTCGAATTATAAAAATCCGATAGAAATAAGAAAAAGAGTGTAATAATTCTTAAATTGAGATATAATCATTAAATGATTCGAAGAAAATAAAGGGATTTAGAACATTCAAAAAAACTCAGAAAAGTAAAATGATAAACCGATAAAAATGTAAGTAAAAACCAAAGGAGAAAGAGAAAACCATGAACAGAAAAATCGTAAAGTTTTTAGCGGTTATGCTCTCGATGCTGCTTCTTGGCATCGCTGTGGCAGGATGTACGGATGCAGGTACCCCGGAAGCAATCGGTTTCACCGAACTGACGGAGGGGGAAGATGTTTTTAACGTAACGGATGCAGCACCGGAGACCGATGCAACGGTAGAAACGGACATCACGGAAGAAGAGCTGGTTGCGGAGGAAGTTTTTGCATCCTGGAACGAAGAGGCTCCGGCACTCCAGACGCTGATCGAATTCGTGGAAAGCACGACGGATGTGAATTCACCGGATTATATCCCGGTAGAGCGCCGAATTGCGGTTTTTGATATGGACGGAACCATCTATGCGGAATTATTCCCGACGTATTTTGAGTATTATGCATTTGCATGGCATGTACTGGCCGATCCGAATTTCAAAGACAAAGCAGATCAGGAGATGATTGATGTGGCAACGGAAATCCGCGAAGGCGGTCCGACACATACGTATGCTTCCGATATGGCCGTAAGACACGGAACACAGGCAGCAAGATCCTATGCGGGCATGAGCCTTCAGGATTTTAACGATTACTGCAACAGCCTCTTTATCCGTGAGGCAGACGGATTCACGGGAATGACATACGGAGAGGCCTTCTATGCGCCGATTGTTGAGGTTATTGAATACCTGCAGGATAATGACTTTGAAGTATATGTGGTAAGCGGAAGCGACCGTTATTTATGCAGAGCTTTATTCGAAGGTGTGATTGATATTCCGGATGAGCATTTCATCGGTATGGATGTCGGCCTGGAAACAAGTTCTCATCACGGTGAGGACGGCCTGAACTATGATTTTGAACCGACGGACGAACTGGTACGTACCGATGTCATGACGGTGAAAAATCTTAAAATGAATAAGGTAACCGCAATTGCCAAAGAAATCGGAAAACAGCCCGTTATTTCTTTCGGAAATACGAGCGGAGATACCAGCATGCATCTTTACACCATCAGCAACAATCCGTATAAGAGCGTGGCATTTATGCTGATTGCGGATGATGACGTTCGTGATTACGGACATCCCGAAAAGGCGGCGGATTTACGTGCACAGTGGGAAGGCTACGGATTTAACGTTATCTCCATGAAAAATGATTTTGCAACGATTTACGGTGAAGGAGTGGAAAAGACCGGAAAATTCCGCTGGACGGAAGAACTGGGAGGAACTCCCGAGGAAGATACGGCTGAGGAAGAGAATTAAAAAGATAAGCAGTCCTGAACTTTTTGACTGAAACATAAAACCCGGAGGAAACTCCGGGTTTTATTGTAAAAGATTCATTTTTTCGTATAGTTTCCTGTATTTTTCTCCGATATGTTTAAAATCCTTCATGCATGCGCTTTTTCTTGCGTTTGCGGTAATCTTCCGGTTATCATGCGAAAGAACATATGGAATCAGTTTCTGAAGTTCTTTTCTTGTCCGGAACATATACGTATTTATGTTGTTTTTCAGCCAGCCGTTGTATGCGGGGATATCGCGGACAATCATCGGTGTTTCCATGGCCATTGCCTCTAATACCACAATTCCTTCGGTCTCTTCATGACTCATAAACAGAAATAAATCACAGTATTCATAGGCTTTCTTTAAATCGTCTCCGGCGATAAAACCCGGTAAATGCATGTTTTCGGGGATGTTTTCAAAGGTTCTTTTTATGCTTTCGGATCGAATGTCGGGAGTCGTATAACCAAACCAGATAAAAGCAATGCCGGGATTTTTTCGGGCTAAACTGCAGAATTCCGAAAATCCTTTCCGTTCCATGTAATGTCCGACACTCATAATGACTTTTTTATCGGACGGAATACCGTATTTATGAAAAAATGCATTTCTCGCGTCTGTATGAATTGTGATGCTTCGTTTCCAATAGTCCGTGTCGATTCCGTTAGAGATTGCTGTAATGGGTCTTTTGATTCCGTATCTTTTCAGTATTTTTTTCGAATATTCGGTCGGAGTAACAATGACATCCCCGAGACTGTAGCAGAACATAATCCATATTTTAAAAAAGGGAGCATATATACAGGATCCGCGAAAAGAATTCATAAAATCTTCTTTCGTGGAGTGTCCGTGATAGATGACTTTTATTCCGTGCAGTCTGGCGTTTAGAGCAAGCCGGACATCACGCGGGAAAACGGAGTTGATGTGAACAACATCCGAATTATGCAGTGATTTTTTATTGACAGAGATTCCAGGGGCGTTTTCAGCCATAAGGTTATGGATGTTAATCTGATTGGCAGTGGATTTGCCGATGCCGCTTTTTTCAATAATTTCGATATCATCTTTATAAACATATACATTCAATGGATTCTTTGACATCATAGTTTTCCGATTCATTTTTTGCGCTGATAATCAGCAATACACTTAAGATAAATTTTTTCGACGGACTGTGTAAAGGCTTTGTCGGTATATTGTTTTCCGATTGAGAGAAGGGCTTTTTGGGCGATGTTCTTTCTTAGTTCCGGATGCTTGCAAAGTTTTGATGCATATTTCAGGAATTCTGCGCGGTTATTGTAAATAAAACCGGACTCTTCATTTTTAATGATATTTTTTAAAGCCTTATCATTTCGGCAAAGAAGCGGGAGCGAAGAAGCAACGGCTTCCAGATAGGTGAGGCCCTGTGTTTCGCTTGTGGATGCGGAAACAAAAATATCAGCCGCGTGATAATACATCGGGAGATTATCGGGTTTGATGAGGCCTGTAAAAATGAACCGTTCAGGGTGCCTGCTTTTGAGTGCCAGCTGCCTCAGATGACTTAAATTTGTTCCGGACCCCACCACCATCAGACGGATATTTTTTAACCGATCCGAGTCACAATATCGGATTAATTCTTCGATATTTTTTTCCTTGCCGGTTCGGCCGATAAAGAGAAAAATACATTCATTTTCGGCTATTCCGTACCTTTGGCGTATTTTATTTCTGCTTTGCGGGTTTTCTTTTGCGTATAACTCGAAATGAATTCCGGTCGGAATAATTTTAAGAGGAGTATGCATTCTGTGTATTTTTATTTCGTCATATGTTTTTTGACTGGGAACGATAAGCATGTCAAACTTTTTCGAAATGAAGCGCAGAATGGCATACATGCCTTTTTTCCCGAGAAGATAAGAGGGTGGAAGGTAGTGAAAGTAATGAGAATAATCCGTATGCCAGGTATGTACATGCGGTATCCGGGCTTTGCGGGATAAAAAGAAGGCGTATAACAGAGTAGCACCTTCCATCTGAGAATGAATGATATCCGGGTGCCACTCAAGTAACTCTTTGGTAAGTCTTCGTTTTCTCGGAAGCGTAAAACTTAATCCGGGATAGATAAAGTCGATATGAAAAGAGCCGAGACGGTAGTTTTCTTTTCCTTTTTTATCATGAAGGCTGTCGGACAATGTGAGAATTCTCACTTCATGTCCCTTTTTTTCAAGTTCCCGTTTCAGATTAAAGACCGAGGTATTCACACCGGTAACGACCGAGGTGTCAAGATCGGAGGTAATCAGAATTTTCAATGCTTTCTCTCCTGTAATCCGTATTGAAAAAGTTTTTCTTTTTCGGAATGCGCACTCATAAAAGTATTTTACTATCTGCCTAATTTACTGTAAAGTTAATTGTATGAACAGGAAGAACAGCCAAAACGAAAATGAGAATAATCATGTGTATGATCTGGGATGGCATCCGAAAGAGGTAAAAATCGGTCCGGATTATGAATTATACCAAAAAGGAATCATGTTCCGAGTTTTGAACCGGATTTTTTTGTTTCTCGAAACGAGTCTGGCGTATTTCCCAAAACGTTTTTTCTGGGGAACGAAAGTGAAAGGGAAACAATATATTAAAAAAATACGATCCGGAGTTGTGGTTTCAAACCATGTATATCCACTCGATTTGATGATTATTTTATCGGCATTTTATCCGAAATCTTTATATGTGACGGTTCTTCAAAGCAATCTCGGTCTTGGACTTCTGTCAAAACTGATTCGGATTTCCGGCGGTGTTCCGATTCCGGAAAAAGGTACGGATTTTGCCCGTTTTTATGAAGAAACGCCGGAAATCATAAAAAATGGTCATAGTATTTTGTTTTATCCGGAGGCTGCCCTGATTCCATATTGCGACCATATCAGACCGCTTCATCGGGGAGCATTTCACTTTGCGTATCAGTCAACGAAATGGGTGATTCCGACCGTTATTACATTTCATAAGCCGAAGGGGTTCTACCGTTTGGTTCGAAAGAACAAGCCGTGCATGCACTATACTGTTTTGAAACCGTATTATATTAAAGATTTGGGAAACCCGAAGAGTTCCGTTGAAAAAGCATGGAAAGATGTGGAAAAAATCATGTCGGATTATTTTGTAAAAAACAGTGATTATTATTATGACAAAAACGGAAAAAGAAACAGTACGCCAATGCCATATAATCGTTTTCTAAAATAGGCAGTTATGTTATACTCAAAGTAGATGCGACCGGTTGTTTTTTTCGTGAAAAGGGGGGTTTATATGTTTTGTACACAGTGCGGATCACAGATTGAAGATAATGCGAAATTCTGTTCAAAATGCGGAGCAAGAGTAGGTGGTGCACCGGTACAGCCGCAGCCACAGCAGACTTCGGCACAGCAGCCGGTACAACAGCCGGTACAGCAGCAAACGCAGGGATATGTTCATACTCAGCCTCAACCTCAGCAGGTTGTTTATGTACAGCCACAGGTACAACCGCAGCCGCAGGCTCAGCAGGGATATGTTCAGACCCAGCCTCAACCTCAGCAGGTTGTTTATGTACAGCCACAGGTACAACCACAGCAACAGCAACAGCCTCAGCAGCCGTATGTACAGCCGCCGGTACAACCTCAGCCGCAGGGTCAGCCACAGCAGACGTATGCTCAGCCACAACCACAACCACAGCCACAACCACAACCTCAGGCAGTTATGCAGCCTCAGGTTCAGACCGATGCGAAGGGAACGGTAGCTACACCGGCTCCGAAAAAGAAAAAGAAGAGCCCCGTGGCCGGAATCATAATCGGTGTCATCGCTGCAGCAGTGGTGTTTGCAGTATTGATTGTCGTTGTTGTTAAGTCCGGAATATTAAAGAGTCCGAAGAAAGCATTTGCGGAAAACACGGTAGGTGTTTTTGAAAACATAAACAAAGAACTTCCGAACATCGGAATGTCACCGGCGGAGTCCATCCTTCATCTTACCGTTGATGATACGAAGGATTCGCATACCACGACGACCACGACTTCATTTTATTCGGATAATGAAGAAGCCGCGGCTTATGAAAGTCTGGAACTTGTGCAGTCTTACAGTTATGATGCGGAAAGCGGAAATGCCGCATACGATTTTTCCGTTACATCCGGAGGTTCGGCAGCCGGAACGGGCGCAATCTATTTTGACGGAAATGAATTCATCTTTTCGCCGATGGGAGCGTCATCTCCCATGGTGCGCTATACGCTGGATGATGATGCTGTAAGCAATTATAAAAAATTAAGTGCGATTGACCGGTATGCACTTATGATTCAGGGACAGTCCAAAGAGAATGAAACGGACTGGAATGAAGCTTTAAAGAATTTTACTTCGTATGCCGTAAAAGATATTGATAAAAAAAGTTTTACCAAATCCAAAGAAGATATTCAGATTTTTGGAAAAATCGTAAGCAGTAAGGTAATCAGCGTGGATGTCGAGAATGATGAAGCCATGAATCTGATTAACGGTGTAAGTGATTTGGTTTATTCCGGTGTGGAAGACGAAGAGCAGAGGGAAAAAATCGGTCTCTTTAAGGACCTTTGTGACAATTACGAACAAAATGGCGGAAGTCTTCATATGACCATGAAAACATATACTTACAAGAATAAACCGGTCATTGTAAGAATGGAAGCCGAGTTATCCGGTGAACCCTATATTTATGAAATCGGTTATTATGAAAAAGGGAAAGAAAAGGAACTGAATGTAAGCAGTACGGCCAATGGCAAAACAACAAAATATGAAGACAGTGTTATTTCGGCCGGCATCGGACAGTATCAGTACACAACCAAATATGATGACGGTGACAGCTCACTGTTAATCGAGAAAAAAGGATATATTCTCGGAAACAGCAGGGAAGTAAACGGAACAATAGAATATACTTCAAAAGACGGAATCGGTGACGGAACAATTCCCATGCAGAATGACAGCATTACCGGAACCATTAATGAAACCATTCTGATGGGGAATGGAGAGATGATTACAACTATCGAAAACGGTCCGCAGTCTGTGACCATAACCACGGAAGTGAAGAGAGAGAGCCTTCAGTCCGGCAAAATCACACCGCCGATGTTTTTGGAGGAGTCCGGAGTGGACTGCGCTACTTTGGATGAACTGAAACAAGCCGTGAAAATCAAAGAAGAAGAAAGTATTCCTGCCGTAAATAATTCGCTGACCAGACTCGGGCAGGTATATGCACTTATGACCAGGAACGGTTTGATGGAGAGTCTGCAATGATTGAAGCGAGGAACCTTGTAAAAAAATACGGGAGTTTTATCGCGGTAAATCATTTGTCTTTATCCCTTTGTACAGGGGAAACCGTGGTTTTATTAGGACCGAACGGGAGTGGTAAAAGCACTCTTCTCGGAATGCTTTCCCTGACTTCAAAACCGGACGAGGGTGAGGTTACGGTTGACGGCCTGTCTGGGAAAAATGCGAAGAAGAAAATTGCTTTTGCCCCGCAGGAGATAGTCCTTTTTGAAGAACTGACCACGATGGAAAATCTGCTTTCCTGGTCCACATTAAAAGGGAAGGAAGCAAAGGAAAGAGCGGAATATCTGATCTCGGAACTGGATATGGACAGTTTTAAAAAGAAGAGGGTGGACCGCCTTTCGGGAGGCCAGAGAAGGAGGGTGAACCTTGCGGTTGCCCTGATGGGAAATTATGATTATATTCTGATGGACGAGCCGCTTGCCGGAATTGACGACTATGGCGGAAAATGCATCAAAAATCTTTTGGAAACAGAAAAAGAGAAAGGAAGGGGAATTCTTTTTACGGAACACAACCCGACCATTCTTTTGCCACTCATGGACCGGAAACTGACAATTGACGGAGGTTGTTTTGTTTCGTGAATCCGTTTTCTTTTCTAATTTATGATATCAAAAGACTGTTTGGTCACGGAAAGACGGCAATTCTTGCGATATTCTCTCCGGTTCTTATTTTGTTGCTTTTCGCTACATTCCTTGCGCCGATGCTTTCGGCAGGAGAAGGAACAAAAATTACCTGTGCATTTTTAAATGAAGATGAAACGGAATCGGTCAAAACATTGATGGATCTTATTATCGGTGCCGAGATCGATGAGGGTGCCGGTGCTGTTTATCCGGTAAAGGATATTGCCACCGGGAAAAAGGTTGTGGAAGACGGAAAAGTCTCCGCCTTTTTTTATATCCCGCCGAACATGTATGAAGATACCATGAACGGGGAAATGGTAGATCTGGATTTTTATTATTCACAGGCGCATGCATTTGAGTCGCTGATCTTTTATTCGACCGTAAACAGCAGCATGTCCGTATTCGGGCAGGGAATCCGCATGGTATATATTGCCGGTGCGATTGCTTTGGATCACGGAGTTCCGAAGGAGGAGATCCTGAGGCTGTGGAATGAAGGTTCGGAGCAACTGTTTCAAATCTATATGAATCGCGGAAAAATTATCGGAAGCAGCGGTATTTTCCTTCCCGGAGGGGATTATCCGCTCCGTTTTGCGATTGCAATTCTTTTTACAATTTGTTCTTACTGCGTGTCATTTCCAATTATATATCTGACGAATTCGGATGTTTCCGTGCTATACCGGAAGCGTAATATTCCAACGGAAAAACTCGTTGGGTATTATTTTGCAAGGTTATTATCGGGTGCGGTTTTGATTCTGTGTACATTTGCAATTATGTATCCTGTAGCACGCGTAATCCGAAATATCCGGTTTCAATTTGCACTTTCGGTATTACCGGCAGTTATTCTTACGGCATTTGTTTTTTCCGCGTTGGGAATCTTTCTCGGAAGCGTATTTAAAAAGGGACAATCATCTTTGTGGGCCGGTTTGTATTTCGGATTTTTTTCCGTGATGAGCGTTCTGTTGTTAACCAAAAGCCCCGGTCTTCCGAAAATAGTTTCTTTCCTGATACGGATTTCCCCGTTTCGGGCATGTGTCAGTATCTTTTCCAATGCGCTGTTCCAGAACATGACAGAACGATATACGGTCGATATGCTGATTCTTTTTGCTGCCTTTTTCATCTTTGCAGCACTGAGCTTTGTTTTTTATGTGCGAAGGGGGAGCAGGGGATGAATTATGCTGCGATTTTTAAGGGAAGAGCAAGAGCAATCTTTATGGATTTTTCTTCTCTTGCGGTTATGGCGATAGTTATTATTGCCTGTATTTACGCGGCTAAAGCGGGAGATGTAAAAAGTGCCTCCGAATTGCCTGTTGCCGTCGTGAATTCAGATGAAGGGGAACTGGGAGAGAAACTTGTCGATATTCTTTTGGAGGAAGAGGCATATGCTTTTTACCGTACCACGGAAGAAGACGGAATGAATGCCATTGCAAGAAGTAAAGCACAGGGCATGGTTATTATAAGGCCGGATTTTACAAAGAAGATTATGGCAGAGGATATTGATTCATTGGTGGATGTAACTGTCATGTCGGATAGTTATGAATTTGTCAACTTCACGGAATATGTTATCAATGATGCAATGAAGGTCTGGCTGGAAATGTACGGGGAAAATCAGTTACGAGAGTTTTCTGACGTGGATGAGGAGGATATTCGTTCGTTTCATGAGGAAACAACC
>OMRN01000344.1 GCA_900313265.1 uncultured Lachnospiraceae bacterium
GTCATCATACAATACGATTAACAATACAGGAACTTAAACCGCACAAACCACGAAGAAATCATGAAAGGTTTTATCGATAATGAACAATAACATGAATCCGCGCCCTTACGAGGGAAAAGAAAAATATATTTTTATCAGTTACAGTCACAAGGATACGGACAGGGTAATGCCCATTATCAGCCGGTTGATGAACGAGGGATTCCGTGTGTGGTACGATGACGGAATCAGCCCCGGAACGGAGTGGCCGGAGGTAATCGCACAGCATTTAAATGACTGTGAACTATTTGTTTCTTTTCTTTCGAATTCGTATATGGATTCCGTGAACTGTAAAAGGGAAATCGACTTTGCGGTCCGGAAACGGAAGAAATTTCTTGCGGTTTTTTTAGAGGAAACTGAACTCTCGCTTGGCGTCGAGATGCAGATTTCCACGGTTCAGTCGGTCAATTATTTTCTGACCGCACCGGATATTTTCTTCGAGCGGTTTTTTGATTCCGAGGTCGTTAAGAATTCCGGTTGCCGTGAACCAATACCTGCTTCACCGAAAGAAGAGGCAGACAATAAGCCGGGGAGCGAGAACTCTCAGACATTTAACGTGACGGATGGACCTTGCTTGCAGACATCTAAAGCAGAGGTTGTCACAGCACCTGACGGGTCAACCTCCCGGCAGGAGGATTCAGCCAGAACACCCGATGTTAAAGCGCCGGACGGAGCTGAATCACTTAAGACGGCTTCTGCAGCATCATCCGCTGCGCCCGGGAAAAAGAAACCGAAAATACTGATTCCCATTCTTCTTGGGGTTTTGGTACTGTTTGGTATTACCGGAGCGGTAATCGGAATAGGATTGGCCAAAACGAAGAAAAATAACACAACAAATATATACAAGCACGCGATTCAACTGTCCGGCGAAACCGTAACGGATAGGATTTTACGGAAGGAAGCAAAAAGAAAGGACGTAAGGCAGATAAAACTTGAAGACTGCGTTTTATCCATAAAGGATTCCGCCGTGTGGGCTGATGTGTTAAACGAAAATGTTACGCAGATTACAATCAAGGGCTGTCAGCTTACAGATGCGGATGCGAAAGCAATTCTTGAAAATGCGCCGGGATTACGAACACTGGATTTCTCCGGAAATGAGCTGAAGGAACTGTCTTTTGCGGGGAATCCGAAACTGCAAAGCGCCGATTTATCGGGCAATATGATTACGCATATTGAAAAGACAAATCTGGAAGAGTTAAAAATCCTGAAACTGGATGATAACCGGATATCCGATTTATCATTTCTGGAAACCGCGATTCATCTTCAGACCCTTACGGCGAGTCGGAACGGTCTTCAGAAGATTGATGTTTTAAAAAACTGTGCGCTTTTAAATACGGTTAATTTAAGCGAAAACAACCTTACGGATGTTTCCGCACTTGGGGCTTCGAAAGACTGCATGAAGGAACTGAATCTGTCGGATAACACGATTTCGGATATCGATGTTTTATGGCCCATGCCGGAACTGAAAAAACTGAGCGTGAATAATAACCGGCTTAGCGAGCTTTACCTTACGGAATCCCTGCAGCTTTCGTATCTGTCGGCCGCGAACAATGAAATTGACACTTTAAGCGGGGATTTCGCCGAATTAACATACATTGATGTGGCGAATAACCGTTTAAGCGGGGATTATTATTTTACAAACAGTCCCAAGTTAAAAAACGGCTTTTTCGAGAACAACAATATTACCGAATTATGGTTTCCGGAAGAGAAATATTCCAACGGATATTTCAGCATGTATAATAATCCGCTCGTGAAACTGGATTTCGGTACGGAAAAAACATCATTCTACATTTATGTTTCTTATAACGACGAACTGAAAACAACGTTTGAAAACAAAAATGCTTATCATTTATATCTTGTCGACTGCCCGTATGATCTGCGCGTAAATTATGAGAAGGTATGGGGATCGTTCTCCATTTCTTTCCCGGATAAGAATGAAGTGGCAGATCTGGTGGAAGACCATAGAAAACCGTTCTGATTGGGGATGCAAAAAACTTTTCAATGGGGGTAGAGTATGAAGAGACTTAAAATCGCTCTGCTTGTGGCACAGGCAGATGAAGAGTATCAGAGTGAATTCGTCAGTGGCGCCATGAAAAAGGCTCTCTCGGAAGGCGTCGATCTTTATGTTTTTTCCATGTACATCAAATCGCAGAATACGAAAGACCGCGATGCGGGAGATTCGAATATTTTTAATCTGATTGATTATTCGCTTTTTGAAGGCGTCATTGTTCTTTCGGATATGATTCAGTCGCAGGGAGTGGAGGCATCGATTGAGGAAAAAATCCATGAATGTTTTCAGGGACCGGTTATCTGTGTGGATAAGGAAAGCAAATATTTCCATACGTTCTGGACCGACGGATACAGTGCCGTATATGATACCGTCAGTCATCTGATTGAAGTACACGGAATGACGGATATCGCCTATTTAACCGGAAGGAAGGATCATATGCATTCCATTCGCAGACTGGAAGCATATCGTGCGGCAATGGAAGCACACGGTCTTTCGGTCCGCGAAAAAAGAATTCATTACGGAGATTTCTGGTATTCTTCCGGCAGGGCTTGTGCGGAGGAACTTCTGCGGGACAGAAAACATCTCCCGGAAGCGATTGTCTGTGCGAATGACCCGATGGCAATCGGCCTTGCCATCGGAATGAATGTAAGCGGAGTAAGAATCCCGGATGATCTTGCGATTGCCGGATACGGTTCATCGGAAGAAGGAAGAACCAGTCCGAGTCCCATTACTTCCCCCTATGTTCCGGGAGCCTATTACGGCGGATATGCCATGAATAGTATTTTACAGCTTATTGCGGGAGAAGAGCCGGAAGAACCCGAACCGAAAACAAGGTTTTTTATCGGCGGAAGCTGCGGCTGTGAGCCGGTTCGTCGGACAATTTCGTTAAGCCTTCGCCCGGAATGGGAAACGGAAAATTCCGCAGGCGGATTCCAGTCCCTTCATGATTACATGAAAGAGGACATGTTCCTTACGGATAATCTGGAAGATTTCTTCCGTACGGTTTACGATTACATTTACTTTATGACGGGACTTCGCCGCATGGATATTTTTCTTGATGAAAACTGGTCCGATCCGGAATCCCTTCGGAAGAATGATTTTAAAACGAAAGGTTATCCAAAACATGTGATGCATGTTCTTTCTTATGATCTGGACAATTCCGGAAGATGTTTTGTAGATTTAAACCGTACCATGGAAACTTCAAAACTGCTTGACGCGGAAGATTCCGGTGAAGCGTTGGGACACTTCTTCGTACCGCTTTATTTTGAAAATAAAACGTTCGGATATGCCGTATTTGATTACGGGAAGGAGCCGAGATCTTACGATAATGTAGTGCGTTTCTGGATGAACACGGTATCTTTGGGACTTGAAAATCTCCGCCGTACCATGGTTTTAAAGAATTTGGATCAGCGGATAAATTCCGAAGAAGAACCGAAAGTAAAGCTTTCGGAGGAATACAGCGGAAGGGAAGTAAAGGAGGATCCGCTTTCCGAGGAAGAACGAAAAGAAAGAGAGGAAGTGAAAAA
>OMRN01000245.1 GCA_900313265.1 uncultured Lachnospiraceae bacterium
ATCGTTAACGAAAAAGACAAGATTGTCAATCTTACGGCGGAAGGTGTGGCAAAGACCGAGAGATTTTTCCAGATTCAGAACCTTGCTGATCCCGAGAATCTTGAAATCCAGCATAACATTATTCTGGCCCTTCGTGCTCATAACTTAATGTTCCGGGATCAGGATTATGTCGTAAAAGATGATCAGGTTATTATCGTTGACAGCTTTACCGGACGTTTAATGCCGGGAAGAAGATATTCCGACGGACTTCATCAGGCAATCGAAGCCAAGGAACATGTAAAGGTAAAAAGAGAGAGCAAGACACTTGCCACCATTACCTTCCAGAACTTCTTCAATAAATTCGAGAAAAAGGCCGGCATGACCGGTACCGCACTTACCGAAGAGAAGGAATTCCGTGAGATTTACGGAATGGACGTTATCGAAATACCGACGAACAAAGCGGTTGTGCGTGTCGATCATCCGGATGCCGTATATAAAACCAAGGCAGGCAAACTGCATGCCATCTGCAATGCCGTGCAGGAAGCCCATGACAAGGGTCAGCCGGTACTGGTCGGTACAATTACCATCGAAGCATCGGAAGAAATCAGCCGTATGCTTAAAAAGCGAAATATCAAACATAATGTGCTCAATGCGAAGTTCCATGAAATGGAAGCGGACATCGTAGCGGATGCCGGACTTCACGGTGCTGTTACCATCGCAACCAACATGGCCGGCCGTGGTACCGATATTAAGCTTGACGATGAATCCAGAGCGGCGGGAGGACTTTTAATTGTCGGAACGGAGCGTCATGAATCGAGACGTATCGATAACCAGCTTCGAGGCCGTTCCGGTCGTCAGGGAGATCCGGGTGAATCCAAATTCTATATTTCACTCGAAGATGATTTGATGAGACTGTTCGGATCCGAACGACTGATGAATGTATTTAATTCATTGGGTGTTCCCGAGGATCAGGAAATTCAGCATAAACTTCTTTCAAATGCAATTGAAAATGCACAAAAGAAGATAGAGAACAACAACTTCGGAATCCGTAAGAATCTTCTTGATTTCGATCAGGTTATGAACGATCAGAGAGAGATTATCTATGCGGAACGTCTTCGTGTGTTAAACGGTGAAAACATGAGGGATGCCGTTTACAAGATGATTGCCGATGTGGTTGAAAACAGTGTAAATACCGTCATCGGAGAAGAGTCCAATCCGGAGAGCTGGGATTTGAAGGAACTGAACAATATCCTGCTTCCGATTGTTCCCTTAGAGCCGGTTACGTTAAAACGGTTAGAGAAAACCAAGAAAAACGGTATTATCCAGCAACTGAAAGAAGAAGCGGTGAAACTGTACGAGGAAAAAGAAGCACAGTTCCCCGCCGAAGAACAGATCCGTGAAATCGAGCGTGTTGTTTTGCTTCGTTCCATCGACGGAAAATGGATGAATCATATCGATGACATGGAGCAGTTAAAACAGGGAATCGGTATGGTGGCATACGGACAGAAGGATCCGGTTGTGGAATATAAGATGGCCGGTTACGATATGTTTGATGCCATGACGGAAGCAATCAAGGAAGATACGGTCCGCATGCTTCTGCATCTGCGTATCGAGCAGCGTATCGAACGTGAGCAGGTAGCCAAGGTTACCGGAACAAACAAGGATGATACCGTTCAGAGAGGACCGAAGAAAAGAGAAGCCGAGAAGATTCAGCCGAACGATCCCTGTCCCTGCGGAAGCGGCAAGAAATACAAGAAATGCTGCGGAGCCGGGAAGTAAGGCTTATAGATTTTGTCCGTGAAAATCGGAAATAAATAATAAAGGTGGTGACCGCGGGTGGTAGAACTTGATGCAATCAAAACCGAATTGCTCTCCTACACATCTCCTTTAGCGGAAGTGAGGGATTCACTTTAACTTAGCCGCGAAGGAAGAACGGGCAATTGAACTGGAACGTGAAATGCAGGAGCCGACATTCTGGGATGATCCGGTGAAGGCAAATGCGAAAACAAAAGAATTAAAATCGTTAAAAGACGATATTGAAATCTGCAACCGTTTAAGCGCACAAATCGACGACTTAAAGGATTTGATTGATTTGGCAAACGAAGAGAATGATGAATCCATGGTGGAGGATATCAAATCGGAGTTTGAATCCTTTAAGGATGATTTTGAAAAAATACGTATTTCCACACTCCTTTCCGGAGAGTATGACAAAAACAACGCAATCTTAAGGCTGAATGCCGGTGCGGGCGGAACGGAAAGCTGCGACTGGGCATCCATGCTTTACCGCATGTATACCAGATGGGCGGAGAGAAAAGGATTTACCGTTGAAGAACTGGATTTGCTTGACGGAGACGAAGCGGGAATCAAATCGGTTTCTTTCCAGGTGAACGGAGAGAATGCGTACGGATATTTAAAGGGTGAAAAAGGTGTTCACCGTCTGGTGCGTATTTCACCGTTTAATGCGCAGGGAAAGAGACAGACCTCTTTCGTATCATTGGATGTTATGCCGGAACTGCCGGATGATGTGGAACTGGATATCAATCCGGAAGATTTGAGAATCGATACCTATCGAAGTTCCGGAGCGGGCGGACAGCATATTAACAAGACGTCTTCCGCTATCCGAATTACGCATCTGCCTACAGGTGTAGTTGTACAGTGCCAGAACGAGCGAAGCCAGTTCCAGAATAAGGACAAGGCAATGCAGATGCTGAAAGCAAAACTGTTAATGCTCAAGCAGGAAGCACATGCGGAAAAACTTTCAGATATCCGTGGGGAAATAAAGGAAATCGGATGGGGAAACCAGATTCGTTCCTATGTTCTCCAGCCGTATACCATGGTAAAGGATTTAAGAACCGGTGAAGAAACTGCCAATGCCTCGGCTGTTCTCGACGGAGCACTCGACAAGATGATTACCGCGTATCTTAAGTGGTTAAGCCTCGGCGGAAAAGCAGTGGATACCGGAGATCTTGAGTAAAGACTATTTTTGCAAAAAAAAGACCGGATGAATTATCCGGTCCGTAAAATAACTGATATCGACAGGGTCAGGACACGATGCAGTCCCGGCCCTGATTTTTTCCTTTGTAGAGATTTGCATCGGCAGCATTAATAATATCATCGATTTTACCCTGGCCGTTGTAAGTCGCAACTCCGAATGTCATGGACAGGTGGATGGGTGCGTGGTTCTTCGGATAAAAAGGAGTTCTTTTGATTTCTTTGCTGATTTCTTTTAAGATGTCGCAGGTTTCTTCGCGGGCGGTCTCAAAACCGAGCAGAAATTCTTCGCCGCCCCAGCGTACCGCAAAACCGTCGTGCATTTCCGCATGTTTTTTCAAAATTGCGGAAACACCGGATAAAACGGTATCGCCCATGTCGTGACCGTATTCGTCATTCACTTTCTTGAAATGATCCAAATCGCCGATAACGATTGTAAATACCGAAAATTCATCGTGTGCCTTTTCGCGAAGATTTTTGATTTTCTGTCTTCCGAAGCGTCGGTTATAAAGACCGGTTAACGGATCCGTTCCAATCAGGGATTTAATGGAAGCTCCGGCGGCAATGGAATGTTCGCCAAGTTCGGCAATCTCGTCATTCCGGCGAAAAACAGAAGGGTTCATTTCCTGTTCGGTGGTTTTGGAAGTGACAAGTTCTTCCATGTAATCGCGGATATATGTCAGACGCCGCACCATCTGATTCGAAAGAAGAGTAATCAGAATAAACGTAACGACAGCCGTTATTGCCGTTAGAACGGCAATCTGGATAAATAACGCCTGATTGGCACGGTAAAAGTTCTTCATTGAAATGGCACATCCGACCATGCCGACAACCTGGGAATTGCTGTGAAGAGGAACATAAACACATAAATACCGCTGCCGGTTAATGTTATTTTTCTCGGTGGAAACGGTATTTTCCTTAAATACGCCGGAAACGATACGGCTGTCTGCGAGCATCGTGCCGAGAAGGGGAGAACCGTCGCTGTCGGTTAATGTGGTCATGACGCGGTTATTTCCGTAAAAAATACTGATTTCGATGCCGTAGGTCTCTTTCATTTCTTCCAAAAACGGATATTCTTCCCTTGTAGAGCGGTCACCGCAGAAGAGTTCGCCGCCATCCATATAAAAAGTTCCTTTGAGATTGGAAAAATGGGTGGAAATATATCTCGCATTTCCTTCCAGATTGGTAAACATTTCCGTTACGGCTATTTTTCTGATGGAATACATACCGATGAGCAGAAATAATACACCCATTAAAAGAATGGGGATGAGTGTGTTTGCGGCAATCTGAAACTTCAGACTTTTTCGTCTCTTCTTTTTCGGAGGAGTACTTTCGCCGGCAGTCTGTCCGTTTTCGGGAACGGAATTTGTTTCATTATTCTCTGTCATACCTGTTTTGCCTGTTTCTGCTTAATCAAATCGAGATAAAAATGGGCATATGCACTTTGAAGTACCGGACTGATCCAGAAAAATGCAATACCGAAAGATACTATTCCCAATATCATCAGCGGCACCAGCGAAATGCAAAGACCCAGATACCGCAAATGGTTTCCTTTCATGAGCCACACGCTCATTTTTAAGGACTTGGAAAAGGACATATTGGGAAAATCTCCCATGACATAATAAAGCGGCATAAAAAATAGATAAACCAGAAACGAACACAGTGATCCCGCGAATAAAATCGCAAAAGCAATCAGCATTTCTTTGGTTTTTCCGAAACTTAAGGGGTAATACAGGCTGTATATAAAGGCCGGAATGGAAAATACGAAGGAAATCCCTTCAAAGAAGAGGGAAGCAAAAAGTACCCGGTCCGGTCCGGAACGGAAAGCGGAAAAGAGCAGATTGATGGATGCTTTTTCCTTTCCTTCACACAATACGGTAAAATATTTTACACGGCCCATAACAAAAAGACCGATAAATACATCAATCAGAAGATTGCCGATTTTGGCCGCCCACTGCATCCATAGATCTTCGCCCAAAGTGAAGAATAAGGAACAGCCGGTCAGGGCGAATTTTATCATAAAGAATAAGAAGGCAACCACAACCGGAGAGTAGGGATTCTCCAGCATGGTTTCCCTTGCGTTCGCACGTATTTCGGAAAGAGGAGCGGCTTTTGAATTATTCATTCGTCGTACCTCCGTTCTGAGCGTTATCATTTTGAATAGTCGTGCCCTGAGCAGTGTTATCCGTAGTATTCACATTCTGAGCGTTTTCATTTTGAGCATTTCCGCCCGAAATAATTGAATTCTGAGAATTATTGTCATGAGTATTTGCGTCCTGCACGTTTTCGTTTTGAATGCTTCCGCCCTGAACATTCGTATCCGTAACGCCGCCGTTTAACTGCTCATTTAAGTACTCCTCGAAGGACATGCCGTACCACTGCTGGGATGCTTCTTCGAATTTTTTATGAAGAGGGGTGTCATGATTTACGCTGTATAAAGCGTAGCCGCAAAAAATTCCGTTTAAGCAGATGAGAATCACGGAGAAAAAGATTAACAGGTTGTTATACCAGTCATTTTTCTTTCGTTTTCCTTTGGCAAGATAGGCATAAGTAATACTTAAGGGTGCAAAAATAAAGGGCAGAATGAGTGTCGGAAACAGTGTCCCAATGACTGCCGTGAAAAAATGAAACGATGCACGTCTGGTTGCCCTGTAATGACGATATTCTTTTTCATCGCCCGAAGGACGGTTTTCTCCGGACATTCCGTTATAGGAATACGGATTGCCGTTGTTTGGATTGTTATTGTCCGGTATCATGCCATTTGACTCCCGTATGCTTCTAAATCTGCAAATGCTGCTTAATTATTTTAATGCTAAAAACAATTTATTATATCATAATCCGCATTATTCGGCAATGAAACCGGAGATAAGAAGGCACTAAACGGAAGATAGGAAGAAATCAAAACAGGGAACCTTTAATAAAACCGGCGGAAAAGTCCGCTTGTCCCGGAAAAGGAATAATGATATAGTAAGTGCCATGGAAAAAAACAATGAAATTATAAAGAATAAACAAATGAATACCGTCGGCAGCCTGCTTCTGTTCATTACGGCATTGATCTGGGGATTTGCATTTGTCGCCCAAAGCAAGGGGATGGAGAGTGTCGGACCGTTTACCTTTACCGGAATCAGGTCCGTAATCGGAGCCGTGACACTTATTCCGTGGCTTATTTTAAACCGCAAGACTTTATTTAAGGTTACCGACGGCGGAACGGAACCAAACGGAAATGACAATCCGTCCGTGATCATAAACCGGGCTAAGAAGAGTAAAATACTGATTATCGGAACGCTTGTTATCGGATTTGTATTTTTCCTTGCGTCCATCAGCCAGCAGATTGGTATCCTTTTTACCGATAACGTCGGAAAAGCGGGATTTATTACCGCTTTATATATTGTTCTGGTACCGCTTGCCGGAATTTTTTTGAAAAAGAAACCGGGATGGGTGGTCTATCTTTGTGTAGTGGCTGCCACAATCGGATTGTATCTTCTGTGTATCCCGAAAGGGAGCGGTTTTTCTTTAAAAAAGGGGGATTTGCTGCTTATCCTGTGTGCCTTTTTGTTTACCGCGCAGATTATGCTGATTGATTATTATTCTGTGCGTATGAACGGTATTTTAATCGCGTTTGCCCAGCTCGTCGTTGCCGGCTTTTTCGGACTTATCGGCATGTTCTTTTGGGAAAAACCGACCATACGGGAAATATACGACGCCCTTTTGCCGATTCTTTATGCAGGTGTACTATCAAGCGGTGTGGGATATACCCTGCAGATTCTGGGACAGAAATATGTGGAACCGACGAAGGCCTCTTTAATCATGTGTCTGGAGTCGGTCTTCTCCGTACTCGGTGGATGGTTAATTCTTCATCAGAAACTGACACTCAGGGAGGGCATCGGATGCATTATTATGTTTGCGGCAATTATTGTCTGTCAGGTGTTCGGGAACGCAGGGAAGAAAGGCTGAAAGTGACAGGCACCCAGAAAGGGCACCCGTTTCCGTTTTATTCGAATAATACTATATCCATGGAAAAATAAAGAACAATCACGAGTGCAATCTGTATGACCAGAATGACCGGCATACCGATTAAAAAAGAAAGATGTTTGGTTTTGTGGCGGAAAACAGCCATTCCGAGTAAGGAACCGATACTTCCGCCGAAGGCGGCAACCAAAAACAGCGCCGCCTCCGGAATGCGGAAGGAATGCATTTTAGCCTTCAGTTTATCAATTCCCATCAGGGCAAAACCGGTAAGATTCAGTATTCCAAGATAAATCAGAATATACTGTAAAACTTTCATTTACAAAACTCCCGTTTTACTGGTTCTTTTTCTCAACCTCAAGCATTTTCATGGCACGGACTTTGGTGGAAAGACCGAAGAGATTGATAAATCCGTCCGCATCGTGATGATCGTATAAATCACCGGTTGTAAACGATGCAAGGCTTTCGTTATACAAAGAGTAGGGAGAGGTTGTTCCGGCTTTGATAATGTTTCCTTTATACAGTTTGAATTTAACTTCACCGGTTACATATTCCTGTGTAGATGTAATGAATGCACGGATTGCGTCGCAAAGAGGAGTGAACCATTTGCCTTCGTAAATAACCTGTGCAAGAAGTGCACCCATTTCCGCTTTGGTGCGGTAGCAGTCACGGTCTAAAATCAGTTCTTCAAGCTGCTGATGAGCTTCATAAAGAATGGTTCCGCCCGGTGTTTCATAAACACCACGGGATTTCATTCCGACAACGCGGTTTTCTACAATATCGATGATTCCGATACCGTGCTTTCCGCCGATCTGGTTTAATTTGCGGATGATATCGGAAACCTTCATGGTCTCACCATTGATGGCAACGGGAACACCCTTTTCAAAGGAAAGGGAAACGTATTCGCCTTCATCCGGCGCTTTTTCGGGAGTAACACCGAGAACGAGAAGATGATCGTAATTCGGCTCGTTAGCGGGATCTTCCAGTTCGAGTCCCTCGTGGGAAATATGCCAGATGTTGCGGTCACGGCTGTAGGATGAATCTGCGGCAAACGGAAGATCGATGCCGTGTGCGTGGCAGTATTCGATTTCGGATTCGCGGGAATCCAGTTTCCACAAAGGGCTTCTCCAGGGCGCGATGATTTTTAAATCCGGAGCAAGAGCCTTGATTCCGAGTTCGAAACGGATCTGATCGTTTCCTTTTCCGGTTGCACCGTGGCAGATGGCAGCAGCGCCTTCTTTTCTGGCAATCTCAACCAGACGTTTTACAATGGCAGGTCTTGCCATGGAAGTTCCGAGAAGATATTTGTTTTCATAAACGGCATGTGCCTGAACACACGGAACCACATAATTTTCACAGAATTCGTCCACGATATCTTCAATGTAAAGTTTGGTGGCACCGGAGAGTTTGGCACGCTCATTCAGCCCGTCCAGTTCATTTCCCTGTCCGCAGTCCACGCAGACACAGATTACTTCATAATCGAAATTCTCCTTCAGCCATGGAATGATGGCGGTAGTATCCAGACCGCCGGAATACGCTAATACAACTTTCTCTTTCATGTTTCGTAAATCCTCCTTTATAACTGCTTTGCTTTTCAAAAATAGATTTCGGTAATCATAAGCACTTTTTGCCGTGCAACAATGAGTATACAACAATATGATACGGTTCGCAAGCATAATTATTGCATAAAAATGCAAAATATAATGAATAAATGCATAAATTGGCATAAAAATACAAAAATTATGAATAAAAATCAAAAAAACGGGTGGACATTTGAAAAAAATATGATATAGTAGTATGCGATGTAATTATAAGATGAGGAACTTTATATGGAAATCAGGGCAATGACAATTGAAGATTATCCCAAGGTTAAGAATCTGTGGCTGTCCATTGACGGATTCTGTATCCGAAGCCTGGATGATTCGAAAGAGGGAGTGGAAAAGTTTCTTTTAAGAAATCCTTCCTTAAGCTGTGTCTGTGTTACGGACGATCAGATTGTGGGAGCCATTCTTTGCGGTCATGACGGTCGACGAGGGTGCCTCTATCATGTATGTGTCCGAAAGGAATACCGGATGCGCGGCATCGGGAAAGCCATGGTTGCCTATTCGATGAGGAAATTAAAAGAAGAAGGAATCAACAAAGTTTCCCTGATTGCTTTTACCAAAAACGATGTCGGCAATGCTTTCTGGCATGAGATCGGATGGACGAAAAGAGAAGACTTAAACTATTATGATTTTGTATTAAATGAAGAGAATATTTTCTCATTTAACAATCTGACGGAGAACTAAGAATAAAGAATAAGGAAGACGATATGAAAAAAACAGAAGGCGGAGTTACTGCTCCGAAAGGATTCAAAGCAGCCGTTTGTGCGGCGAACATCAAATATAAAGACAGGACGGACATGGCATTTCTTTTTAGCGAAACACCCTGTGTCTGTGCGGGTACGTTTACAAGCAATGTCGTAAAAGCAGCCTGTGTACAGTGGGACATGGAGATTGTATCTTCCGGCAGGGGAATGCACGGAGTTGTCGTTAATTCCGGAATTGCCAATGCCTGTACGGGAGAGGAAGGATTCAGGGCCTGTGAAATCACCGCAAAAGCCGCAGAGGAAAAACTGAATGTTCCTTATAATACCATTGCCACGGCATCGACCGGCGTGATTGGAATGCAGCTTCCGGTTGATAAATTAAAAGCCGGCGTGTATGAAATGAGCGGAAAACTGTCCGACAGTAAAGAAGCGGGAACCGAGGCCAGCAAAGCGATTATGACCACCGATACCGTGAATAAGGAAACAGCGGTATCCATGGAAATCGGCGGAGTAACGGTAACACTCGGCGGTATGAGCAAGGGCTCGGGAATGATTCATCCGAATATGTGCACCATGCTCGGATTTCTTACCACGGATTTAGCCATTGAAAAAGCACTTCTTCAGGAGGCATTATCCGATGTGGTGAAGGATACGTTCAATATGATTTCGGTGGACGGGGATACATCCACAAACGACACGCTTTTAATTATGGCGAACGGTCTTGCCGGAAATCCCGTCATTGACACGAAAGGTGAAGATTACGAGATTTTTAAAGAAGCGTTATATACCATCTGCCGGTATCTGGCAAGAACCATGGCCGGTGACGGGGAAGGAGCAACGAAACTCTTTACCGCACATGTTATCGGCGCAAAAACCGTGGCGGATGCGAAGGCGCTCGCCCGTTCCATCATCAGTTCGAATTTATCAAAGGCTGCCATCTACGGATGTGATGCCAATTTCGGAAGATTCCTCTGTGCGATGGGATATTCCGGAGTAAATTTCAATCAGGAAGATGTGGAACTGTTTTTTGAAAGCGAAGCGGGAGAACTGAAGGTATTCGATCACGGCGTACCGCTTGCCTTTGACGAGGAATATGCGACGAAACTGATGTCCGAAAAAGAGGTTATCGTGCGTGTTCATATGAACGAAGGAGACGGCGAAGCGGAAGCATGGGGCTGCGATCTGACCTATGATTACGTAAAAATCAATGCGGATTATCGTTCGTAACCGGGAAAGGATTAAATCTGCCGCAAATTGTGCGTCAAAAGAACAAAGAAACACAATCTCAGAATCCGAAAATAAATAATAAAAGCAAAAAAGAAACAAAAAACAGAAGTTAAAAATACAGAA
>OMRN01000113.1 GCA_900313265.1 uncultured Lachnospiraceae bacterium
CCCTGCAGATACTCTTCCATTGCCAGTTCCATGCCGGTCTTTCCGACAAAGTCGTTCATGGTATAACCGGAATTTTCGTTTTGGGAAAGTGTATCGTATTCTTCCGGGGAAATCATGCCGGTATATCCGATGATCTGGGAAAAATAAACGGAATCCTTATATCTTCTCACCGTCTCGTCGCTGACCGAAACGCCCTTTAATACATCGGCATTTTCATAAACCGCCGCCACCGTTTCGGGTGATACGTCCGCCGCCACCGTTGTCGTTACATATTTCTTAAACGCATTTAAATCAATCGAATAACGAAGCGCCATCAGTTTTAAAATTTCTTCGTTGGTATAACCTTCTCTCGGCACGAATTCCTTTTTGCCCGTCTCGGGATCCTCTTCATAACTACCGATGGCATATTTACGCTTGCGGCAAAAGTAATCCACCACATCGTCGGGCGTGGCGTTTTCTTCGCTGTATTTTAGTTCCTCAATCTTGGAATAGCCGTAAATATCGGCCAGGAAACGAAGGTGCTTCGTATCCGAATAGGCGAATTCAAAACGGTCATCCTCGTTTAACGTCACTCCGAAATCAACTATCACACGATCCCCGTTTTTCTCGATGATGTCACAAAGCGAAAGAAGCGTTTGGTTCATTGCGGCATTTTTGTCTTCTTCGTCATCAAAAATATCCTCAATGACAATATTATAGGACAGTTCGTTATAGGCTAAAATATTGCCGTTCCGGTCGTAAATATTGCCGCGCGCGGCATTAATGGAACGCTCACGGATAATTTTTAACTGGAAATTGTCAAGATAATAATCGCCTTTGACAATCTGCAAATCAAAAATACGTACCAAAAGAACAGTCGCGGCAATGATAAAAAATATGCCGAGATAAAACAGTCTTGATGTGAATAAATTTTTCAGAAATTCTTTAAAATCTTCAGGCATCGTACTACTCCTGAATGCGCTTGCTTAATACAAAACGGTACAAAAGCAGGAAAAGCGGATAAATTAACAATCCGACAAACAGCGTATAGGCAAGTTCCGGCAGCGTTACATTCAAAAAATAAAACCCGAAGTGAAATCTGCTGCGGAATAAATACGTAAAGAAATACGTAAGCAGCGAGCAGCCAAGATCCCCTCCGGTAATAACAAGCAGCGGAAGTTTAAAATCTTCCGGATAAAACGTATTGTGAAACTGTCCGGTAACAAAGCCGAGCACGCAGTATAAAAGCGCGTGAAAGCCGATAATCCGAAACGAAAACAAATCAACTAAAAGTCCGGCAAAAAAGCCCAAAATGCATGCGGCTTTATCGCCCTGCATAAAGCCGGTTACACAGATTAAAATAATCAGGATATTCGGCATTACACCTACAATTGTAAGCCGGTTAAATACCGTTGTCTGCAATACGAAGAATGCAACCAGCAAAAGGAAGTTGATAATGAATTTTTTCATAAAAACCTCCTTTTACTTATCGCCTGTATCCTGTTTGGTCTCGGTGATTACCAGGACTTCGCTTATGTGTTTAAAATCAACCGCCGGCGTAATATAACCGGATTTGGTTAAATTATTCGGGTCGGACTGGATGGAACTGATATATCCGATCAAAATTCCGGGCAGATATTTATCCGAAATATTCGAAGTCACCACTTTATCGCCGACAGCCACACGGTTATCCGCGTCTAAAAGATCCGTAAAGCGGATGTGATTTTCTTTCATCGCCTCCAAATCACCCGAGACAATTAAATTATCGGATGTTGAAAGAACCTGTGCGGAAATATGCGACGTATCGTCTATGACAGACAAAACTCTCGCCCAGTTCGGGCCGACATCGACAATTCTTCCGCAAAGACCGCTTCCCGAAAGCACGTTCATATCGGCTTTCAGACCGTCTTTCGTTCCTTTGTCAATGGAAAAAGAGTCAAACCAGTTCGTGGAACCTCCGGCAATGACTCTGGCACCTGTTTTGTTATATTCCGAATACTGTGCATCAAGATCAAACATTTCCCGAAGGGAAACCAGTTCGAATTTTTCCTGCTTTAACTGAATGTTTTCGTTATTCAGTTCGTCAATCTGAACCTTTAATTCTTCATTTTCCTTCTGCAGTTCGGCAAGATTCTTCATCAGTTCTTTCCGGTCTGCAAAGTAGGCTCCGACTTCACTCACACCCTTCTGCAAAGGAACAATGGTATAGCCGAGAACCACATTTGCAGGGCTTTCCGGAATATCAATCAAAAATGTCACCACAAGCAAAATGGCACAGACAATAACGAAAACAAACATCCAGTATTTGGTTGGAATCGAGAATTTATTCTTTTTTCTGGGAACCAAAGGACTCATGTATTACTTTCCCATACCCTCAATTGTATAAGCTACGCTTCTGAAGCGCTTGTTGCGGATAATCTCCGCAATTCCCTGAATAACGGTCATTCCGGCCTCTTCCGCCATATTAACCTTAAGTCCGGTACCTTTGGCAAGCTGAAGTCCGAGATCCGAAACCAGCGATCCTCCGCCGGTTAAATAAAGACCGTTTTTATAAATATCCGCCGAAAGTTCGGGCGGTGTACGCTCCAGAATGATTTTTACATTATCGATAATAACATCAAAATACGGCTGCAGAGCCTGATCGACAAGCCTTGTATCAATGGCCCGTTCCATCGGAAGACCGCTTGCCACATCACGTCCGTAAACCGTCGCCATCTGCTTGTCTTCCTTAAGCTGCTCCAAATCCATTTTGATTCTTTCGGCGCTCTTTCCGCCGATTAAAAGCCGGTTTTCCTTCTTTACGACATTGCGGATCGCATCATCAAAAACGGTACCGCCGGCCTTGATGATTTTTGAAATTACAATACCGCCTAAGGAAATGATGGATATTTCCGTCGTATTAAAGCCCACATCCACAATCATGACACCCTGCGAACTTTTAACGTCAATGCCAAGCCCGATGGCATCCGAAACGGCTTTATCAACGACAAAAATCTTCCGCGCCCGCAGATTCGATTCATCGATCAGATCATAGAACGCCCTCTTCTCTACTTCGGTAACATCGGTCGGAATGGCAATGTAATAGGTCGCATTCTTGTAATTTCCGCCGGAAATGTCTTCAATGAACAGTTTCAAAAGCGTCTGCATGTTATGAATATCCGCGATAACGCCGTTGGTCAACGGATATGTCACCTTAATGTTATCCGGCGCCTTTTCATACATCTCGTACGCCGAATCACCGTACGCGATAACGCCGACGCGCTTATCTATGGCAATCATGTTCTTCTCATGAATGAAGTTTCTCTTATCGTGATTGTAAATGCAGATGGTACTGCTTCCCAAATCGATTCCGAATACACTGTTTAACACGGTTATTTCCTCACTGAATTAATTTGTTGTGTGGCGCAATATAGGGTATTGGTACGCAGACGATTAATATGGTTCAACTCTGGGGCACGCTCTCGCTGCGTGACTCACGTAGCGGTACATAAGGCTCGAAAGTACCGAGCCTAAGTACCGACGTTCGTCAAGCACCCGCTTATGAACCATTATATAATCGTCTGCTGTAATTTACTGAAATCTACTGCAATTAACTGTAATTTATCGAAATATACGGTATTATAATTTACGGTATTTTACTTTACGGTATTTTAAATATTACTTTATTGCAATTTGCTTTAATATACCGTATTTACTTTACTTTTATTTACTTTTATTTACTTTAACTTACTTTTATTTCCCGTATCTTACTGCCAAAAACGATTTTTGTCTGACGGTTACGTTTATATGTAATATAA
>OMRN01000247.1 GCA_900313265.1 uncultured Lachnospiraceae bacterium
CTTTAGATAAGTGATATTATACACCTTATTTATAATTTTGAAAGATTTTAACCGCGAAATCAGAAATAATTCAGTATATTGTAAAATAAAGCTCCGATTCCGGTTGTAGCTCCGGCTCCGATTGCGATGCCGATTGCGATTTTGATGATAGCGGCCGCAAGGCTTCCGACGGAATCGATGGCAAACAAAATTCCGAGAATAATACCGGAAATCGCCATCGGTTTTCTTGTTGTTTCACCCTTAATGCTGACAATTCCGAGAATAAACGCCGCTATGGCAATTCCAAACGCTACGACCCAGGCAAAGTATTTTGCCACGGGAATAAAACAGCAGATAACACTTAAACAGCCCGAAACGATACCGAAAATCATGGAAACCAGCGCTCTGGTATTGTTCTTTCGTGTCTTTTCGTCTATGGGATCCGGCTCTTCCGGTTGAGACACCGAATAATATTCCACCTCGGAAACCGAATAATCCGTGAACACGGTTTTCCCAGAAGTTCCTTCCTCAATAACCGGCTCAGTTGTTTCAACAGGCACCTCTTCTGCAGGCGCCTCCCCAGTAACAGTTTCTACTTCCGTATTCGTTTCGGAAGTATTCACATTCTCCGGTTCCTCCGTAACAGCCGTTTCAACACTTTCCGTAAGGTTCTGCTCGTCCATCCGGGTCTCCTCTTCGTCGAAAAAACAAAACGTCATATCCTTAAATCATGCCTGCATCCTGCATTTCTTACCCGAAATTATACTTTATTTTTCTTCCTCCGTAAAGTAAAATGGACCATAGCACATGCACTTGAAGCGAAGGACAGAAATGGACAAATTCGACGAATACTGTGAAAAACATCATTACCGTGAAATGGACGGAAGCGCACTTGTGGTTTACCGGATGTGTGTTTTTCTTCTTCCGGTTCTGCTCACCTGCGTCATCGTATTTATCGCCGCCGGCAGACTGTTTTTATCATCCGGAGGAACATGCACTTTTCTTTCGCTGACCGGTCTTTACTGCCCGGGATGCGGTGGAACGAGAGCCTTCAACGAACTGATTCACTTCCATATCCTGAAAAGTTTCTATTACCATCCGTTTGTTCCGTACAGCATCTTTGCATATCTTCTTTTCACCGTCAATTCCTTTCTGTACCGGCACAACAAAAAATGCATTGAGAAACTGAATCCCTTTGCATTAATCATTATCGGCGGCGCACTTATTTTCCTGAACGTTTTTTTCAAAAACGCCGTTGTATTAATTTGGGGAATACATCTGATTTAATTAAAGACAGGTAATATGAAAGCCGACAAGCAGAATATTCCGGATAATACACTGGACAACTAACAGAATCAGATCCGCATAAACCATCTTCGTAACCGGCATTCCGGTGAATCCCAGTTTTTTCGTATGCGTGCAAAGAAAAGTATTGATCATAAAAATCGTATACATCACAATACTCACAAGAATGAAGGGATTGCAAAGAAAACTTCTGAACGGATGCAGATGCACCAGCCAGTATGTTGCCCGCGTACAGCCGCAGCCCGGACAGTAGACATGAAAAAGCAAATAAACGATGCACCCGATTTTTCCGTGAATCAGGTGGTCGCCCCAGATTAAAAAAACAATTGTTACAACCGCAAAAATTCCGAGAAAGACTTTTCCGACGGTATACCACGCTTCCGAGGCATCGTCTTTAAACTCTCTCCCGGATTTCTTTACAAAAAAACCACTCATATTCTAGAAATACTTCGATAATTCTCCCGCAATATTGGCAAAAAATCCAATCACGGCAATGAGACCGGTAACCGTTCCGAGAATTCCGAGAATCATGCCGATGGTTGCCATCCGGGGATTTCCGCTCATTTTGGATCCGTTTATTCCGAGAATAATGGCAATAATACCCGGAATAAATCCGACATAAGAACAGGTCATCACAAGTGAAACAATTCCGCAGACCAAAGCTCCGATTGCGAGTCCGTTGCTGGGTCTTTGAGGAACATCCTCATCGTAATAAGAAGCAAACGGATCGTTTCCGTATGCAGCCTGAAAGCCGTAACTCGGCTGGCTGTATTCATCCGTTGCGCCATACATATATCCGCCCTGTGCGGAACCGTTTTGAAGATATCCGGGAGTACTGCTTCCGGAATAATCCGGAGTCTGTCCAAAAGGAGACTGGGAAAAATCCGCCCCCTGCGCATATCCGTATCCCGGATTCTGACCGTAAGCCGTAGCCTGTCCGTAACCCGGATTCTGACCGTACGAAGGATCCTGCCCATAGCCCTGGGGCTGACCGTAACCGGTTCCCTGACTATAGCCCGTGCCCTGAGCATATCCGGCTCCCTGGCCGTATGC
>OMRN01000470.1 GCA_900313265.1 uncultured Lachnospiraceae bacterium
AACAGTCTCGGTTATGCCCAGTCTACGGTTACAACCCAGATAAAGCAGCTGGAGGACGAACTGGGCTGTGTATTGTTTGAACGTCTTGGAAAAACAATTTCAGTCACATCATCGGGGGAACGCCTGATTGCATATGCAGAGAAGATGCTTCAGTTAGAAAGGGACATCCGTCTTGACGTGACAGATGAAGAAAAACCTGCGGGCGTTTTGAAATTAGGGGTATCGGAGTCTCTTTGTATAAAACGTTTCCCGCAGATTCTGATGGCGTATCAGAAAAGTAATCCCCGGACAGAGATCCGAATACAGTTTGTTACGCATGAAAATATTCCCGAACTTCTGCAAAAGGGAGAACTTGACATGGTATACACACTAAACCCGCCCATTGAGGATGAGAGGGTTAAAATCCTGCATAAGAAAAAGGAAAAACTGGGATTCTACGCATCCCCCAAACATCCCATAGCCGGGAAAACCATTCGTGAAGAAGATTTGAAGGACGTACCGCTTCTGTTGACCGGGCACAATTGTAATTTCAGACATATGCTGCTTTCGGATCTTGAGAAAAACGGTATCGTACCGAAAATAGCACTGGAAACGAGCAGTAAAGAAATACTGAAACAGTTTGCAGCGGGTGGTTTCGGAGTCGCATTTATACCGGACATGACTGCGGAAAACGAAATAAAAAACGGTAAACTGAAACGCCTTACATGGAAGGGCGCAGATTTTCCTGTTTATTCTCAGGTATTGATTCATAAAGACAAACATCAGAATAAAGCGCTGAGCGGTCTGGTTGAAAAAATTATATAATACCAGGACAGGGGCAATCCGGGAGATTGTATCAAATCATAGGGGTATATTCCGTTCATTAATAAAATTAAAATCCCTTAAAAAAACTCGCATGCTTTGAGAGTTCTTTAAACCCGGTCTTCTGATAAAAACTGTAAGCCGGCTTATCGATATCCGTCTGTAAAAAAATACCCTTTACATCGCGCGATTTAAGATCTTCTTCTATCCATTTCATAAAACGCGTTCCGATTCCGGCACCCTGGCAATCCGGAGAGACACAAAGTTCCTCCAAAACATAATTCGTGCCTTCCCACCAGTGTGTAATCTGTCCCAATGATATTGCAGCCAGTTTTCCGTCTATGCGCAGACCGTAATTAATTGCGTGATAACCACCCGATTTCTCCTTTATATATTCCATCAGCTGCTTTTCATCGCTCCAGTCGTCATTCCAGGGCTCTCCATAAAATGCCGACTTATATAATTCAGCCATATCGGATAAATCCGATTGATTCAGTAATACAAATTCTTCCATAGACATATCCTTTATTATCGATTTTCCTGACAGAACAACATATCTGCTACCTTCTCCAACTCTCTGCGTTCTTCCGAATTATCATATCCGCTTTCTTTATCGTCAATTCCCCTTACCGGGTCGATTGAAAACAGCCCGTCACGGTTACAGAAAAAGTATATCCTTCTCACTCCGCAAATCTTAAACCGTGCTTCGGCATTTCCTTCCGGATATAGTTTCACCATCTGAATAGCATCGGATGATGCTGCCGCAATAAATGAAATGTAATGCTCTTTTGTCATGCTGTGATCGATTCTCACATAGTATTCATCTTCTATGCGTTCAATGAAAATCATGTGATTTTCATCGGTCATTTCAGCCTCTAACGGTGACAGAAGAATACCATGACAATGAATCGCCGCTTCACCCATGCTGTGAATCACATTCCCGCAAATCGGGCAGACATAAAACTTCGACCTCAGCATATTTGCGGATACATTTGCATTATGAACAGTATTTCCCGATATCAGTTCTGTTACCGAAACGCCGAACACCTTTGCAATCGGTTCCAAAAGCGTAATATCCGGATAGCCTTTTCCGGTTTCCCATTTCGAAACCGTCTTGTCACTCACGTCCAGTTTCTCCGCAAGCTGAAGCTGTGTCATTTTGTGCTTTTCCCGCAGTTCTTTAATAACCGTACCTGTTACATATTGGTTCATATTTTTCACCTCCATGCACAGATTATAATCCAACACCCGGAAGTATGGTATCTACGGAAAGTAGAGCAGTATCACCCGAAAATCTGCCCCGGCAGTTTTTCCTTCACCTTCGGCGGAAACTCCTTATCAAATTCATCCACATCTTCGTCTTTTACGTAATATCCCTGCGGTGTCTGATAAACTCCCGTCACATCATCCAGATATCCGGGAATCAGCTCCTTGCAAAGGAAAAATGAAGCATCCGCATCTTCCGGCAGATCATGGTACCTGATACCAAACTTACTTGCATAGTCAAACCCGCTCTTCCCGTAGAAATCAATATTACCCTCAAAAAGGACAGCCCCGAAACCCATTCCGGCTGCTTTTTCCAATGAGTAATCCAGTATAGCCTTTCCGTAACCTTTACGTTTCAGTTCCGGAATGATTCCGATCGGTCCCATCGTTAATACGGGGATCGTTCTTCCGTCATCGGCCTCAATGATTGTCTTCATAAACATATTCTGACCAATCAGTTTTCCGTCCTTCTCCATTACAAAGTCAAGTTCCTTCACAAATGCGGGATCCTCCCTGAGCACATGAATCACATAATGCTCACTGCAGCCCGGACGATAAACATTCCAGAAGGATTCTCTCACAAGATTCTCAACATTCCTGTAATCTTCTTCCTTTTCCAATCGTATCGTATAATCGTTTGTATTCATCTTATTTCCTCCAACAATTCAAATCCACTGAATAAACGCGGTTTTATCACTGCTGTTATATCCTGCCTTCTCATAAAAATGTAACGTCTCCGGTTTTTTTGATCCGGTCAGCAGCATCATTTTATAGCAGTTTTCTTTCTCTGCGATTTGCTTTGCATAATCCAGACATTCACCTGCATATCCTTTTCCCCTG
>OMRN01000149.1 GCA_900313265.1 uncultured Lachnospiraceae bacterium
CGGACTCTTTCCGTACTGTTTTTCAATACGGTACAGATTATCCGAATCCCACAAATCCACTCCGCCGCACTCTACCATGGCTTCCTGGCCCATGATGCAGACAATGTGTTCCGATTCATTTACAAGCTTCTTGACTCTGTCAGTCACTTTTTCTTTCCCCCTGTAATCATTTTTCCGCTTACTGTGTGGAAACAACATTCCACGGGTTCGCCGGATCGGGATCGGTCGGATCCCAGCCTCTTCTCGGATCGGCACCGCTTATTTTCATGGTGTCCGGTTTTCCCAAAGGTCCCGGATTCGTCGGATCATCATAAATTTCCACGGTTGTTCCGACCGGGCAGTTCTGATAAATCCAGTAAGCTTCGCCGCACTGCATACGAACACATCCGTGGGAACAGATGGTTCCGAGACGGTTGTATGCCGGCCAGTCTAAATTGGACGGGCTCTTCCCGTTATACATTACGGAATGGAACCAGAAATGTCCCGTAATCCTGGATGTATACTGTCCGAACTGATTCCCTTCAAACGCAAGCCATCTGGCTTTTTGCTGAATCTGAAATACTCCGATGGGTGTATCTCTTCCCGGGGAGCATGCATAAGCTAAATAAGGGATGGAATAATTCCCTTCCGCGTCCATCGCATAAACGGTGATGGTTGCTGCCGCACGGTTAATACGAATATAGTATGGATACTTTGTGTTGGTATTAATCTGCGCATTTAAATTCTTAAAAGTAATCTCTCCGGGATATGCCTGACGGCCTTCCTTCTTCCCGAACTGAAGATAATGCTGATAAAGGGCCGCTTCGGAATCGCCGACCGATGCAACCACATCCGGATTGTTTGCCGCATAATAGGAGGCACTGAAGAAATCCCCGTTCGGCATGATATTCACCGAACCAACCGCATCATAACTTCCGGTCGGAATTCTGCCTTCCGCTCTTCCATGGTTTACATAATGTTTATAAAGTGCCCCGGCATTATAACCGTAGAAACCCTTTAAATCCGCATATGTATTGGCATAAAACTCCGGATCGAAGACCGTTCCGTCCGGTGTAACAACCGGAGCGGCTTTTGCCTCGGTTTTTGCGAATACAAGCACTGCCAGTGCCAGAATAAGCACGGCCGACAAACGCATCCATAACTTTTTCATAAAACTTTTTCCTCCCGTGTCCCTTCCGGGACGCATCAAAAACAACTACCTTTAAACAATTGTGATTATTCCTTTATTCCCGCTCCATATCCGCCTGCATGCTTAACAGGTAAATAAGAGGTGAATTCCAGTAAATCGTGATTTCATTCGTGGAATAACTGCTGGCATTATCCACATAGCACTTTCCGTTCTTCCGAAGGGAAAGAACCGCCTTTGCATAAGGATCGCTCGGGCTGGAGTTTGCTCCGCCGACAAGCATTCCCGGACAGCTGTGTCCTACCACCTGCGAAGGTCTGTGATGGGTATGTTCCGGCGAAAGGGAACCGTATGCGGTAACATAGCAGTATCCGACCGGATTGATACCGAAAATATAATCCAGACCGTGGGAATAATAATACTCATATTCCCACTCACCCGTAAGATCGTAAATCATCTTATAGAACATCGCATTGTTGCAGACCGTCATATTGCTTCCCCAGGGGAAATTGTTCGCAAGGGAAATAAAGTAAACATCCGCCTGGAGTGCCTTTAATTCCTTCTTTGCATAGAACATGATATCATCGGTCAGTGCCTCGACAAGTGCTTTATCGGCATCGCCGCCTTCTTTTGCAAAATACAGATAATCATAAGTTCCGTAGGTTCCGACATCCGCCCATCCGAGACCCATGTTAAATCCGAGGTCTTCGAGTTCGGCTGCCTTCTCTTCGTATTTCGGATCACCGGTTGCTAAGAATAATTCCACGGCTGCCCAGAAAAATTCATCTTTGTTCTTTGCATCCGGATATTCACCGGTATCAATGCCTTCCGGATTGACAAATCCCGATTTTTCATCCAGTGCGTACTGGTCCATGTATTCATATGCCTTTTCGGCCGCGGCCAGACATTTTTCGGCAAAATCCGGGTCATAGGCTTTGTAAAGAACGTATGCCTCTGCCATAACCGCCGCGAAATCGCCGGTAGCGCAGGTGGAAATCGGGCATACAATCAACGGATCCGTTTCATCCTGGGGCATTACCGTCTCCGGGAATACCGCACAGGTTACCTTATGATAAACACCGCCGTTATCGGCCTGCATCTTAAAGAAGAATTCCAGTTCGTATCTGGCTTCATCCAGAAGATCCGGAACACCGTTTCCGCTCTCGGGAATGCCGAAATCATCGCCGGTTGCCGCCGGGGAGGAAGTATAGGATAAGAATAAATCCTTAATCGTCTTCGCACCGGGAACAACGTATCTGCCGTAGTCTCCGGCATCGTGCCATCCGCCGGACACATCGATTTTCTCATCGGTGCCGTAGACGGTTGCTTCCGATGTATGGCATTCGGGATGTGCAAAATCTCCGGCTAAATCCTCGGTAAGTTCCATGCCGCAGCGCTGGAGGGTAAGCAGTCTTACCACATCCTTATAGGCAGACTGATAAATATCGTCACCGATTTCGAAAGGATAGGAATCCCCGTCCCCTTCCACGGAAATATAATACATTCCGGGTTCCTTAAAATCGGAGAAATCGCCGTATCTCATGGTTCCGCCGCCGGAAGGAGAATTCTTGTAATCCTCGCTTAACGTACCGGTATAAACCACTTCATCGGTATCGAAATTCTTAATGGTAAAATCTTTTACATCCGCATTATAACGAACCACAAAAAGCTTCTCGCCCTCTTTTTCGTATCCGAGCTGATTGGTCTTAATCGCAATCGGAACCGGCAAAGGTTCGAGTGCCATGGCATTCGACGCATCCGTAATCGTAACCACAATATTGTCAATATATACTTTATGGGAAGTCGTGGATTCCAGATCGCCCTGTTTTCCCAAGTTAAAGCAGAAACGGGGTGCCGGATCGGATGTTTCCTCCATCGTAAATGTGGATTTTACATGAGTCACTTCGGTCCCGATGGGCATGGCATCTTCCTGGTAATACGGATGATAATCTTCTCCGTTAATCTGGATTCTCCACTGGATGACACGGTCGATATCCGAACGGATGTCAAATTCGACATCGTATACACAGCCTTTATTTAAGGAAAAACCGTCACGATAAACCTGGCAGGAATAATCCAGGTTTCCGGGTTTGGAAATATCCACAACCAGCTCACCGTTTTCGGCATAGATTTTAAAAGATCCGCCGTTGGAATAGGTTCCCCACTCGCCGACATTTTCCTCAAAATGGTCATCGATTATTTTGGTTCCGTTAACCAGCCCGTTTCCGAATCCTTCGATATATTCACCTTCGGCTCCGACCTTGATTTCCTGTCCGGTGCTTGCCGGAACCTTTCCGTCATTCGTAACCGGTTCCTCGGAAACTTCTTCCGATACACTCTCCGACGAGTTTTCGACTGACGGTTTGTTACATGCTCCAACCGTCAGAAGACCTGCCGTCATAACGACAACAAGAAGAATCGATGTGATTTTTTTCCATTTCATAAAGAATTCCTCCGAAAAACATACAC
>OMRN01000249.1 GCA_900313265.1 uncultured Lachnospiraceae bacterium
CCCGATTCTCCCCAGATAACCATAAACCGGTTATCGTTTATTTTAACAATACTCGGACCTGAAAAGCGTTTTCCGTCGTTGTTGTATTCCGTTAACCACTTTACGGTTGTGGCATCCTTTGAAAAATCGGAAAGCGGAGTTACGGTTAAGTAAATATTGTAAGAGGTATCCTGCGTATAATCATCATACTGACTCTGATCTATGGACGAACCGAGTCCTAAAATATTTTCCGAGGATATTTCCAAATCATCTACATATGCACGCGTGGCTAACGCCCAGGCGCTCGTACGCTCCCCGCCGTAATCAAAAACAGAAATGGATGTTGTACGATATCTTCCCGAGGTCGTTTCTATTTTCTTTAAATTTGTACAACGGTTTCCTTCACTTAATTCCAAAAGATAGATATCATCGTTAAAAATCCTGATATATTGGGCAAAAGAATGCCAGTTGTCGCATTTAACGACACTTCCGGTCATGTTCTGTATATCCACAGCCATCATCAGTAACCCCTGGTGTCCCATGTTATACATGGGATCCACATAACTTTGATGCCCTGTAACAATGTATAGAATGCCGTCTTTTTCAGCCATCTTTACACTTCCGTTATCGAAGGGATATCTGACATCTCCTCCGAAAAGAGAAAGATTTCCTGTAATAGAAGCAGCTCCGAGCCTGTTCCAGTCTTTATCGTATTTAATAACGCGAATCACTTCCGCGTCATCTTTTTCATCCTTGTTTGCTTCTCCCTCCACAAGAAAATAAAAATCATTATCGGAATAAAACCCGCCCCAATAAGATAATTCCATCGGGATTGACATTCCGCCTGTTTTATTAAATTCCGTGTCATAACGTTCAATCCGAACCACGGACCCGTTATAATACACTCGTTCATATCCGCTTTCGGTTTGGGTTAAAAAGTCTTTTTCTCTCAGATAATCCGATAAATTATCGTTAGGAACCGGATACGGTTCGGAATCTTCTTCCGCAGCCCTTACCTGCAGGTAAGAAAAACTTCCCACAAGGAAAAAGATAGCAACAATCACCAACAGATTTCTTACTCTTTTACCATTTTTCATTCCGATTTTGCTCATAATAATCCCATCCCTTATTTCTACAACACTGTTATTTATCTCTTCTTTTATTCACCGGTCTCAATCGTAATATGGCTTCCGTCTTTAGCCTTCTGAACCTTAATCTGCTGCGGAATTTCCATCAGTTCCTCCCTGTGGCTGATGATTCCGACAAGCTTGTTGGTATTCGAAAGATTCACCAGAATGTCCATCGCATTTTCGATGGATTTCTTATCCAGCGTTCCGAATCCTTCATCGACAAAAAGCGCATCCATCTGGATTCCGCCGGAATTGGAGGAAACCGTATCGGAAAGACCGAGTGCAAGGCTTAAGGATGCCTTGAAACTTTCTCCTCCGGAAAGATTTCCGACCGGACGGCGATGACCGGTAAAATTATCAAGCACTTCCAGATCCAGGAAAACATTACTTTTTCTTCCGATGGAATCTTCCACGCGGTACAGTTCGTACTGCCCGTCACTCATCGGCATCAGACGCCGGTTGGCTGCAAGAATGATTCCGTCAAAGCCCGATGCCTGAATATACTGTTCCAGGGAAATCTTTCCGTTGCCGGTAGTGCCGCGGACCAGATTATATAATCTTGTGCACATCGAACTTTCCTTCGCCGCAGTTTCGTATTCTTTCCTTCCGTCCGAAATATTCTTTGCTTTCTGACGATTGATTTTAAGCCGGCTGTTCACGGCGGAAACCGCCTCACGACAGGCTTTCGCTTCCTCTTCCTTCAATTCGCACTGTGCCTTTAATTCGTCGATATCCACGAATTTCCGCCCCTTTGCATCTTCTTTCGCCTGCTTAAGCTTCTCTATATTCGTGGTAACTTTCTGTTTGTATTCGCTTATTTCTTTCTCTTTTCCGGCAATCTCCTTTTCCGAACTTACGAATTCAAGCATATGTTCTGCGGACTCGAAATTCTGCTCTTTTAAAACCACCTCAAATTCTTTTCGCCGGTTCTCTTCATCCTGAGTCTGCGTCGAAAGCGAATTTTTCAAAGTTTCGATTGCCGAGCGGATTCCCTCTAATGCCTTATCCGCATTCTGCTTTTTCTCCGTGGCTTTATCGATTGCTTCAAGCAGCCTTGCCGCTTCACCCAAAGCTTTATCTCTCTCCTTCGCAGCCGTTTTCCAGTCGGAGAAACTTAACTGTTCCATGGTCTTCAAAGTCGCCGTAATCCGCTCTTTTTCTTTCTCATTTTTGCTCTTTTTTGCAGCAAGTTCTTCCTTTCGTTTGGCCAGTTCCTCACTCTCTTTTCCCTGTGCCTTCTCGTAAGCCTCTTTGGCTTCATCTAACATCCGGCAGTCTTTTTCAAGAGCGATTTCCGCGTTTTCATTTTCTTTTTTCTTTTCCGCGATAATCACGCATGCTTTCTCAAAAATCGCCGCAAGGTCATCTGTCTCTTTTCCGGATAAATCTCCGAAATCACAACTATTCAGAATCGGGTTTTCCAGACAGTCCAGAAGACCGGATCTCAACGTATCTTCAAACTGTAAAACTGCGGTCTTTGCGGATTCCGCTGCTGTCAGAGCCTTTGTCTTCTTTTCCTGTGCTGTTTCTTCTTCGCTTTGAAGGCTCTTATATTCTTCTTCCGAAATATCGCTGTCGGAAAGTTTTGCAGGTTCCGGATGATGTGTGGAACCGCAAACCGGACATTTGCTTCCTTCTTTTAAATTCTTTGCAAGCAGTCCTGCACGGCTGTTTTCCAGCAACACTTCCGCATTCCGGCGTTTTTCGCTTACGGCATCAAATTCATCTCTTGCACGCTCAAAAGCATCCTGCTTTTTCTTTAAATCATCCGAAAGCTTCTTCCTTTTCGGAAGATCGGTATTGGCAAGTTTTAATGCATCCTCATTAAGTGCGTATATTGTCTGCTTTTCCATTCGGACTGCGTTTAATTTCTCCGGCTTATCCTTTAATTCGTCAATGGTTTTCTTAAGCCGGATTTTCTTTGCGCTTAATTCTTCCTCCTTTGAAACAAGCAATTTTTCTTCGGAGGCAATTGTTTTTTCTTCCTTAAGAACCGTTTCCAGCGCCTCGTTTAACCGGCTTCTTTCAAGATATTTCGGCTCGTCTTCGCTGATTTTATCGGCCTGTCTTTGAAGATTTTCCGCCTCTTTTTTATGTGTTTTGGCCTCTTTCAGAGCCTCTTCTGCCGAATGAGCACTTTCCTCTGCCTTCGTTAATTCTTCAGTCTTTTTTGCAATATCTTCCGTTGTTTTTTTCAGTTCTTCACTCTTTGTCTGCCAGGCCTGATATTTCGGCAAAACTATACGAGAAGCCGCCTTCTCAAAACCGAGGGAATACTCATAATCGTCCCATTCCTGTTTTTGCCCATCCAGTTCTGCCTTTTCCTCCTCAAGCGTCTCTACACGTTTTATAAACTCATTATTGGTTTTCGCTTCGGTAAGAGCGGCATTTGCCTTCTTAAACTCCGCTTCCGCTTTATCACGTTCTTCAATCAGTATCTGCAGAGATTTTTCTTCCGCTCCGTTCACATGCTCAATCATCTGAAGCATGTCATCCACGTTCCAGGCACTACTCGAATCGGTGGCGCGCTGTTGTAATTCTGCGAGTGCTTCATAAAACCCGTTTTCCTCATCCGCTTCCACATCACGGAAATAAAGAACAATGCCCTGCTCCGAAGCTTTTTTCTTTGCAACGCTTTTGTCCATGCGGTCCTTTAAAATGCCCTCGATATTCTTATACGGTCCGGTCTGAAAAATCGTCCGGAGAATCTCCGTGCGCTTCTCTGTTTTTGCATTTAAAAGGCTCCAGAAATCTCCCTGCGCAATCATTGCAATCTGCATAAACTGCTTCGAATCAATATGCAGAAGTTCTTTTACGACACCGGGGTCGGATGAGCCGCCGTCCACTTTTTTCTTCCCTTCCACGGTTTTTCCGTCCGGGTAATAGAATGCAACTTTCTCCGCTTCTTCCGTTACGTTTCCGTTCCGGTTTATACGCTCGTAACTCGGCCATCTGCAGATATGATAATTTTTCCCCTGATGGGAGAAATAGAAATCCACGAAACTTTCCACTCCATCCGCAGCATACTCGCTTCGAAGTTTCTTTAAGTCCTTATATGACGTCCCGCA
>OMRN01000250.1 GCA_900313265.1 uncultured Lachnospiraceae bacterium
TTATACACATAATTTAACAGTTTATTATAGCATAAAAATCGGAATATGGTCAAAAGAATTGGCCATATTCCGTGAATATTCAGTGAATGATTTGTGAAATGCAGTGATTACTGATTCTTCTACTGTATTAAACAATAATATAAACTATTTGATTCTATAATTGATTCTTTGATACTTTGTTTCTTTGGTTGATTAAAATATTATTAATCAGAATTGCGGTAGTTCAATCAGACCGCGGGTGTAAAGTTCTTCGGTGGCGCGAAGAATGCCGTATTTGGCATGGGGCCAGGTAAGCCCGCCCTGGAAATAAACGGCGTAGGGTTCGCGAATGGGCGCATCGGCCGAAAGTTCGATGGATGAACCGGAAATAAAGGCTCCTGCAGCCATGATGACCTTGGAATCATAGCCAGGCATATCGTCCGGGTACGGCATGGACATGGAATCCACCGGAGAGGCGCTCTGAATGCCCTGGCAGAAAGCAACCACTCTCTCTTCGCTTCCCAAAACAACGGACTGGATAATATCGTGTCTTACTTCATCGGAATGAGGAATAACGTCAAATCCGAGCGATTCATATAATTTAGCCGCGAAAATCGCACCTTTTTCGGCAGATGCGGTAACCGTCGGCGATAAGAAAAGTCCCTGATAAAAATCTTTTAATACACCGAGTGAAGCACCGACCTCTTTTCCGAGTCCCGGGGATGTCAGGCGGTATGCCGCATTTTCAATGCAGTCTTTCCGTCCCGCGATATAGCCGCCGATCGGAGCAAGACCGCCGCCGGGATTTTTGATTAAGGATCCGACAATCATATCCGCGCCGACATCGGACGGTTCGATGGTTTCCGTGAATTCGCCGTAGCAGTTATCGACCATAATGATAACTTCGGGTTTAATTTTCCGGATAAAGTCAATCAGTTCCCCGATTTGCGATACCGAAAAAGAAGGTCTGGTCTGATACCCTTTCGAGCGCTGTATGGTCACCAGTTTTGTTTTTTCGGTAATCGATTTTTCAATATTCTCGTAATCGAATGTTCCGTCAGGGAGCAAATCTGCCTGGCGGTAGGTTATGCCGTACTCGGCAAGGGAGCCGGGATGAGGCGTGATGCCGATGACTTTTTCAAGCGTATCGTAGGGCTTTCCGACCGGGCTTAACAGTTCGTCTCCGGGGCGCAGATTGCTCATCAGTGCCAAAGCAAGGGCATGCGTTCCGCAGGTAATCTGCGGACGAACAAGTGCATCCTCGGTATGAAAAATCTTCGAATACACTTCTTCTAAACGGTCCCTGCCGATATCATCGTAGCCGTATCCGGTTGTTCCCATAAGACACGCTTCCGAAACGCGGCTTTCCTGCAGCGCCTTTAATACCTTCAGCTGATTGTATTCCGCAATCCGGTCGATTTCCTCAAACCGCGGTTTTAAATCTTCAAGCTGTTTTTCCGCAAAAGCATATACTTCATCGGATATGCCGAATTCCTTAAAAAAATTGTCCATCACTACATCCTTTTTCTGATTCTTATCCGGTTTTCTCTCTTTTGTTTTCGTAATCACCCGGGCGTATTCTTTATTTCAATCCCCATCTGTTCAATCCGTTTTAGCATATCTTCCGCGATTTCCATATCGGGATTTTCGTAGTCGGATTTGTCATACCAGATTACATCCGGCAGTGCTTTAAAGAAAGTAAACTGTCTTTTTGCAAAATGCCTGGTGTTTAATTTGATCTTTTCAACAGCTTCTTCTTCGGATATTTCTCCGTCAAGATATTCCATCACTTCTTTATATCCGATGCCGAGCATGGACTGGTTTTCCCTTGTCAGGCCGCGCTCTTTCAGCCTTCTGACTTCGTTAATAAGTCCGTCATTTACCATCTGATCCACGCGCCGGTTAATCGCGTCATAAAGCCGGCTCCGTTCGTTTGTTAAGACAAAACAGACATCGTCATACCGGCTTTTTTTCAATTTTTCCGTTTCGTTATGCTCGCTGATCGGATAGCCGTGTATTTGGTAAAATTCCAGTGCGCGGACCACGCGCTTTATATTTCCCGCAGGGATTTTTTCAAAAGATACCGGATCGATTTCTTTTAATTTGTCATGAAAGGCTTCTTTCCCAAGGCTTGCAGCCTCTTCTTCCAGGGATTTCCGGATTTCTCCCCTTCCGTCCTCTTCGTCCTTAAAATCGACCCCTTTACGAAGCGCCTGAACGTAGAACCCCGTCCCTCCGGCCAGGATGGGAATTCTTCCCCGCGAAGCAATATCCGCAATGGCATCTTCGGCCATTTTTTGAAAAATCGTCACGTCGAAGTTTTCCTCCGGGTCCAAAACATCAATCAAGTGATGAGGAATGCCCTGCATTTCCTCTTTCGTAATCTTTGCGCTGCCGATATCCATTCCTCGGTATACCTGCACCGAATCGGCAGAGATAATCTCCCCGTCGATTCTTTTTGCGATTTCGATGGAAATCTTCGTTTTTCCGGCACCGGTCGGTCCGGTTATGATAATCAGTTTTTGTTTTGGCTTGGCATCCATGTTTTGATTTGCAGATCCGTTTTTTAACTGTATATTACACGATTCGCTTGAATTTCTTTTCAAGTTCATACTCGCTCATCGAAAAAAGCGTCGGTCTTCCGTGCGGACACTGGTAGGGATTCTCCAGCGTAAAAAGCATTTCGATTAACTGCTTCGCCGTTTCTTTCGTTAGCGGTGTATTACCTTTTATCGCCGCCTTGCAGGCTCTTGTGGCGATTCTTTCCTCCACGGTTGTAAGGCTTTTTGTCGAGTAAACGCCGGCTAATTCCTCTAAAATATCCATAAACAGTTCTTCACAGGAATAACCGAATAAATCGGTCGGAATTGCACGAATAGCAATGGCATCCTGACCGAAATCATCGATTTCAAACATCAGATTCGCAAAAGCCTCCCTGTTATGATCGAAAAGGACATATTCCGATGGCTTCAGCGTAAGAATGCACGGCGGCAGCAGATTCTGCGACTCGAGATTACCCTCTTTGAATTTCTTCATGAATTCCTCATATTTGATTTTTTCATGAGCCGCATGCTGGTCCATGAAAAAGAGCTTGTTTCCGAGTGTTATCAGCCAGTATGTATCAAAAATCTGTCCGATTACCTCAAACTCTTCCTTTGACTCTTTGGCAAAGAATTCCGGGTCGTAGAGAGTAAACTGCTCCGGCTTCTCTACGATTACGGTACCTGCCTGGGTGCCTGTCACTTTGGGGGTTAAAGTGCCTGTCACTTTTTCCTCTAAAGTGCCTGTCACTTTTGACTCTTCGGTGCCCAAAAGATGCTGCGCATCTTTATCCACTTTTTGCCCAAAAGTGCCTGTCACCGAAGACTCTTCTTCATCGCTGAACAAAATCTGCTTCTGGAAGAAATGTTCTTCCGGTTTTATGCCGGATGATTTCTTTTCGGTATCAATATCGGTGTTTTTATGAGACGATTCCGTATTCCGTCCGGTTTGCGTTTCATTATCGGGCAGTTCCGTATTCCGGACACTTTCCGCATTTTTCTCCGGCTCTTTTGTTCCCGTTCCGGTCGAATCCGCAAATACCGGTGAACTGCTTACCTTCTCATTTTCGATTCTCTTTACTTCAAAAGGTTCGGGTGCTTTAACCGGCTCTTTCTTTTCGGTTTCTTCCACCAGTTTTACCTGCGGAATCAGATCTTTTTCAAGCAGGGCATCGTGAATATGATTCGACAAAAGATGAACGACGATTTCCGGATTTTCCATGCGGACCTGCATTTTATTCGGATGAATATTGACGTCCAATGCAGTTGTATCCATGGAAAAATGCAGAACACAGAACGGAAAACGATGCATCATAAGAAAGGCTTTATAGCCTTCTTCGAGCCCCTTTGAGATTTCTTTGGATTTAACATACCGGCTGTTAATATAATAATTCTCATCATTCCGGTTCGAACGGGCTATGGAAGGTCTCCCGATATAGCCCTCGACTTTGATTCCATCCTGCTCAATCATAACGGGAATGACTTCATCGGATGTATTCTTTCCGTAAATCCGGTAAATCACTTCTTTTAGGTTTCCGTTTCCGTTTGTCATGAATTTGACGGATCCGTTTTGTACGAATTTAAACGAAAGTCCGGGCATGGAAAGAGCCATGTGCTGCATGGTTTCGGCTATAGCCGCGCCTTCCGCCGCCGGGCTTTTTAAGAACTTCTTTCTCGGAGGAACGTTATAGAATAAATTCCGAACAACAATGGTCGTACCGATGGGAGCTCCGACTTCTTCGAATTCCTTCACTTCGCCGCCTTCGATTACGATTCTGACACCGACGATATCCTCTTCGGTTTTGGTACACATTTCCACCATCGAAACAGCCGCAATCGAAGCCAGTGCTTCTCCCCGGAAACCCAGCGTCCGAATATAATGCAGATCTTCATCGGTGGCGATTTTGCTCGTCGCATGCCGCAAAAATGCCGTTTTTACTTCATTTTTCGGAATGCCCTTTCCGTTGTCCGTCACCCGGATATAATCGATTCCGCCGCCCTTTATTTCAACGGTAATCATCGATGAGCCTGCATCAATCGCATTCTCCACCAGTTCCTTTACCACGTTGAGCGGTTTTTCCACAACCTCACCCGCAGCGATTTTATTAATTGTTTCCTCATCCAGTACGCGAATCATTTTTTCAAATCCTGTTCTTTATCTTATTCTGAATGCGGTAAAGCAGATTCAGCCCGTCCAGCGGCGTCAGCGTGGAAATATCCACTTCTTCGATTTCTTTTATAATCTCCGCATCGGAAACCGAATCGAAGAAACTAAGCTGACCGGCATCCACTTCATCCTGTTTCTTAATTCTTGTATGCGTTTTTCCGTTTGCCGTATTGACATTGATGTCCTGAATAGCTCCGGCAATATCGTTATCCGAAAGTTCCTTTAAAATCTCCTTTGCACGCTCTATAACCATATCGGGCACACCGGCCAGTTTGGCCACTTCGATACCGTAACTGCGGTCCGTTCCGCCCGGTATGATTTTACGCAAAAATACAATGTCGTCACCCTGCTCCTTTACGGCAATACAGTAATTCTTAATATTGTCGGTTTTGTCTTCCAGTTCGGTCAGCAGATGATAATGCGTTGCAAAAAGTGTCTTTGCCCCGAGCAGATTGCGGTTTGCGATATGCTCGATTACCGCCCAGGCTATCGCAAGTCCGTCAAAAGTAGATGTTCCGCGGCCGATTTCATCCAAAATCAATAAGGAATCTTTCGTGGCATTCCGGAGAATGTTGGATACTTCGTTCATTTCCACCATGAAAGTACTTTGTCCGCTTGCCAGATCATCGCTTGCACCGACACGCGTAAAAATCCGGTCAACAACACCGATATTGGCGCTTTTTGCGGGAACAAACGAACCGATCTGTGCCATTAACACAATCAAAGCCGTCTGACGCATGTAGGTTGATTTACCGGCCATATTCGGTCCCGTAATAATTGCAATCTGATTGCCTTTATTGTCAAGTTCCGTATCATTCGGAATAAAAAGCTGTTCGGTTAAGACCTTTTCCACAACCGGGTGACGGCCTTCTTTAATCGTAATGATGCCCTTATCGTTAAACTTCGGCTTTACATAGCCGTTTTGTTCTCCGACAAAGGACAACGAGCAAAGTGCATCCAGATATGCCACCGCTTTTGCCGTAGACTGAATCCGGTCAAGCATGGATGCGATATATTCGCGAATCGAAACAAAAACATCATATTCAAGATCATGAAGTTTTTCTTCCGCATTCAGAATCGTATCTTCCAGTTCTTTTAACCTCGGCGTCGTAAAACGCTCCGAATTGGCAAGTGTCTGTTTACGGATATAATCCTCCGGAACGCTGTCCTTAAACGAATTCGTTACTTCCAGATAATAGCCGAACACACGGTTATAGTTAATGCGAAGCGTACGGATTCCCGTCCGTTCCCGCTCGCTTTCTTCCAGTTCCGCCATCCACTTCTTGCCGTCCGTTTTGGCGTGTCTTAAATAATCGATATCCTCGCTGAAACCGTCCTTGATAATACCGCCTTCCCTGGATGAAAACGGCGGTTCCTCCACAATCGCTTCATTGATTTTGTCATAAACATCCGTAAGCGGATCGATTTCTTCAAAAATCTCAAGCACCACTTCATCGACAAA
>OMRN01000390.1 GCA_900313265.1 uncultured Lachnospiraceae bacterium
CATTTTCTCAAGCAGGTGCATGGTAAAGAAGATGCCTTCTCCGGAATGCCTGTCCGGGAGTGTGGTCATCTTACCTATGAATAATTCTGTCACTGCATCCTCGGGGCGAGGGTTCTTCATTCCGAATGCTTTCAATGCATCACAGATTTTGTGAAAGATTCCGACTCCGTCATCCGCGATGGTGATACGGTTATATAAGCAGCAGGAGTCTACTTTGATCTCAATGGTGCTCCCTTCGGAGTGCTCGATGGCATTATTAAATATTTCTGCCAAGGCATAATTCCAGATATGCTTCGAATTGTCATTCCCAAGCAGAAGAGGGAAAACGTCATCATAGAAGATCAAGTCATCATATTCACTCAAATCTGAAATGGAATACCGAAATGTATGCTTGCTGAACTTCAGTTTATATCCGCATTCGGCTGACTTGGACGGCATAATATTGCCCAAGTCGCATTCTGCCTGAATGTATCTTTTCACACTGGTGACGGAGATACCGAAGGAGTCAGCGGTTTTGGCAATGAACTCCGGATCGTCGGAATCGATTTTCTCTAATAAGTAGCGTTTGATTTCTGAACGTTTCAATTCGGTAAAGGACATGTGAAAACCTCCGTAAATAAAGGAAAAACAACTGTATAATGAAATATAAATTGTAATAATTAAACTATAAATTTACAAAATTAAACTATAATTAAATACATTATAACACTTACGGAGATTAATGCAATGATGAATACACAGAATCCTTATTTCATACGACATTAAGAAATAAAGATATGCTTTACAAGAAAAAAATGCTATGATGATATCGTCCCTGTCGGAACCGTCGGACAGAATCGGTTAACAACCCAGAGGAGAGAAGTGTGGGACTTTTCAGCAGATTTTACCCGGATGCGTATTTCGAGTCCGCTTATGCAATCGAATATAAGAAGTTATATGACGAGGGGTACCGGGGGATCATTTTCGATATCGACAATACCCTTGTGCCTCACGGTGCGCCTTCGGACGATCGAAGCAGGAAGCTTCTGAAAGAACTGATGGGAATGGGGTATGGTGTTACCCTGCTTTCCAACAATAAGCCGAAGAGGGTGGATATGTTCAACGAACCCATCGGTGCGCTGTGCGTCTATAAAGCCGGAAAGCCTTCCCGGAAAGGGTATCGCAAAGCGATGGAGAAGATGGGAACAAACGAAAGCAACACCTTCTTCGTCGGGGATCAGCTTTTTACGGATGTCTGGGGAGCCAAAAGAACCGGAATAAAGTCTTTTCTGGTAAAGCAGATTGACAAGAAGGAAGAAATCCAGATTGTCATCAAGCGTTTCTTTGAAAAAATCGTGCTCCGAAGCTATGAAAGGGCAGTCGGAAAGCAGACTTTGGAAGACCACACATAGACATAAAGTACGAATAATCAACATCCTTTTTGTGAAAAATATACAAAATCAAAAAAACGGTTCTTTAACTATTTATTTATTATTTCAGTTATGAGATAATGTCTAAAGTAGTTGCAGTATGCGCTATTTTTGTGTGCAAAAGTGGCAATTACACCAAATTCTGATAATCGAGGTAGCGGGAAAATGGCAATCTTTGGTAACCGTATTCGTGTCGGCGACTTATTGGTAATGAAGGGCTGTATCACGGAGGAACAGTTGTCTGATGCACTGGAAGAACAGCAGAAGACAAAAGGAAAACTCGGACAGGTCCTTGTCGATATGGGATTTATCACGGAGGAAGTACTTGCAGGTGTTATTTGTGCACAGCTCGGTATTGAATCCATCGATTTATCCAACTTCAAACCCGATCCCAAGTTAATTGAAATGATTGGTGAGGATGTTCTTCGTAAGGATGAATTGATCCCCATCGGATATGATGAGAACAATTTTAACGCATTGAAGGTGGCAATGTCCGACCCAATGAACCTCGGCGCGATCGATGACGTGCAGCTGGTTACCGGTATGGAAGTTGTTGCTTATTATGCATCCGCAACCCAGATTAACATGCATCTGGATAAACTCTTCGGTAAGAAACAGGCCATGGAGGCTCTGGAACAGTTCCAGATGGAACATGCCGATGAATTTGGACTGGAAGAGGAACAGGAAGAAGACGAGTCCATCAACGATGCGCCTAGCGTAAAGATCGTACGTTCCATGCTTCAGGAAGCGGTCCGTATGGGATCTTCGGATA
>OMRN01000251.1 GCA_900313265.1 uncultured Lachnospiraceae bacterium
AGCGTCTGCGCCTCCTCCGATACAAACGTCTGAAGTCCCATGGGCATTTCCTTAATATCATCCGCAAAAGCCGCCGTTTCCACGGCATTTGCAATGTCCTCATCCGAGGCATTCGGCGATGCGATACGGATATTTTTATAAATGCTTCCGGAGAATAAACATCCGTCCTGCAACACCGCTCCGATTCTCCGTCGCAGTTCCGGTAAATTCAACTCATCCATATCCACGTTATCGTAAAGAATTTTTCCGCCCGTCGGCTTATCAAAACCTAAGAGAAGACGCATTAATGTGGATTTGCCGCAGCCGGATTTTCCCACGATACCGACATATTCCCCGGGTGCAATATGCAGGGAAATATCCTTTAATACCTGCCTCTCGCTTTCCGGATAGGAAAAAGACACATCCTTTAACGTGATTTCTCCATGAAAATCGGGAAGCACCTTTCCCGTATCGTTTCTCTCCGGAAGACATCGTAAAATTTCCGAAGAATCCTTAATCATCGGCAGCATGGTGACGATTAAAACCACCGCCGAACTGACCGTGGTCATCGACGTGGCAAGGTAAGTATTCGCAGACAAAAATCCGACAAAACTGCCGCCCTGCAGCTGAAGAGTTCCTCCGCCTAATAATGAATACATCAATGTCATTCCGAGAATATTGATCAAAGCCGAACCCGCCACCTGAAGTGACTTAAGTCTGGCCATGCGGTAATCGGCGGCGGCAATGGCCGATCTTTGCTCCATGTATTTTTCCGTTGCGTTCTTCTCCGAACCCGAAACACGAACGGTCGTAATTCCGCTTATAACCTGATACAGATAGGCCCTCATTTTTCCCGTCATCAGCGCCCTTCTCCTGCTGATTTTCCGAAGAAGCGCGGATGCGATAACGGAAATGATGATTCCGATTAACGTTACGGCAAATCCGATTAAGGATAATTCCACGCTGATGCGAAGCATCCTTACACAGTAGAAAAGCGAAAATGCCGTCTGCAGAAGTATCGTAATCGCATTCTGAATAATCATCACATACGTGGCGGACAGATTGTCGATTCGGAATGCCTGCTCACCGCTGTCCTTATCACGGTAAAAATTCTCGGGAAGGCGGAACGCGCGGTCATATACCGCTGCCTGAAGATTATAATGAATTTTGCTGGTGATCCGGTACTGCGTCAGATTCTGCATCAGCGAAAACAGAATTCCCGCAACGAGGGCCGAGAGAAAAATCCCTCCCACCCCGTAGATCTCGGCAATGTTGCCGGTCGGTATAATGGTAGAATAAATCATCTGGGACAGATGCGTTACGGAAAGCGATACCAGGGTTGCAAAAAGCATCGCCAGAATCAGCATAAAAACATCAACAGGGGAGATCTCTTTTAAGGCAAATTTCAGGATATCCTTACCCTTTACTTCTCCGAATCCTAAAGACTTGCCGGCCACATAACCCGTTTTCGGAAGATTTTCCCTCTCCGCACCGTGAAGGATTCGTGTCGTATTCTTTGCCCCGTCATACATCCGCGCCCGTCCGAAAACATCCGTATCAACGACCGCCGGTGTTTCCTCCTCTCCGAAGAAAAGCAGAACCGGTTCGTATTTGCGCTTCGGCCAGTCCGGATTTAACATGACTTCCCGGCAGCTGAAACCGGAAATGCGGGCGATGTCTTCAATCGAAGGATTCTCAAACCCCATTTCTTTCAGCGCGGAAAAATCGCAGACTTTAATTCCGCGTTTTTTCCCGAGATATTCAATTGCACGGTATAACGCTGTTTCTTCGTACAATTTCGTGGCTCCTATTTCTGCATGCTGTAATAAAGGCCTTTTGCGGCCATCAGTTTTTCGTGATTTCCCGCTTCTTTAATCCGGCCCTTTCTCATCACAAGAATCAGATCACAGTTTCGTACCGTCGACAGACGGTGCGCCACCATAATCACGGTGCATCCGTATTTTTCAATCTGCTTTATGGTCTTCTCCTCGATAAGCGGATCCATGGCGCTCGTTGCCTCATCCAGAATCAGAATCTTCGGATTGTTTAAAAGCGCCCTGGCAATGGACAACTGCTGCCGCTGGCCTCCCGAAAGATTGCTTCCTCCCTCGGTCAGTCGATATTGCAATCCGCCCGGAAGATTCTTAATAAACTCCGCAGCCCCGCTGTCATTGACGGCCTGTACCACCCTTTCACGGTCTGCGTCCGGATTCCATAACGACAGATTATCGTATATCGTTCCCGAGAAAAACGATTCATGCTGACTGACAACCGAAACCGCATCGGTAAAATCATCTTTCGAAATTCCGTCGCGGGAACGGTTATCATATAATACTTCCCCGTCCCAGGGCGTGATCAAAGAGGCCATGATTTTTGCGGCCGTGCTTTTTCCGCTGCCGGAATCCCCCACGATGCCGACACTTCTGCCCGGTGCGATTTTTACGCTGAAATCCGCTAAAACCGGATCGATATTCGGGTCGTATCCGTAAGTAATATTCTTTGCATGCACCCATCCGGAGAGTGCTTTGTTTTCTTCTTCACCGGAATTCTCGTTATCGAACCACGGATCCGGATTCGCGCACTGCACATCTTCCACGCATGCCAGGTCCGCTTTGGTGCTCTGGTATTTCTGCTGAAGGGAAAGAAAAACGATGAGCGGCGACATAAACGAAGAAAGCAGCTGACAGAACGCAAAAAGTTTACCACCGCTCATGGTGCCTTTTATAACCATAACGCTGCCCACCAGCATGACCAGTACATTGAAAATCCGCGATACCGTACCCGGAAGGGCATTCATAATCTGCTGGGCGCTTTCCGAACGCTGTTCGCTTCTTGTCACATCCGCGAATTTATTCATCAGTTCCGAAACATACTCATTCTCGGTTCCTCCCGCCTTGATGGAACTGTAAACGGAAAGGCCCGCGCAAAGATATCCCATGTTCTGGTTCTTATCCTGCTGTTTTTTGATGCTGTAATCCGCCAACGGACGCATAAAAACTTCCAGAATCAGAATATTGACCGCAACGCCGATAAGTCCGATTACCGTAAGTTTCGGGCTGTAACGGAACATTAAAAGCAGATAGAAAAATACATGAATCATGCCGAGCACGGCTTTGGAAAACGATCCGGAAAGGAAGGAATTCACACGGCTGTTGTTATCTTCCCGCTGTGTCAGTTCACCGGCATATCTCTGCTCATAAAATGCGAGCGGAAGGCGGAGCATTTTTTCCATGAGGCCCCTGCCGGTTTCAACGGTCAGTTTTCGGTTCATTCTGGCAAGCACATCCGACTGGATGTAGGTAAGAACGGTCTGACTGACGGAAACAAGTGCAATTCCGACAATAATCATTTTAAGCCACCCGCCGTCGCCCATCGAAAACATGTTATCCATAAAAATCTGGGTAAAAACGGCAATTAAAAGACCGGGAATCGTCAGTGTAAGCGCCGTCAGAATCAGAAAAACAAATCCGCGCCGTTCACTCTTTATGCGTTCCCCCATAAGACCGGCCGAAGCATGATCCGTACCGTTTTTCCGGAATTCCTCATTCTCTTCGTAACAGATTGCCACTCCGGAAAAATCCGCTTCAAGTTCCGCAAGACTTAACTTTCTTCTGCCGGCGGCCGGATCGTTAATGAACGCCTTCTTTCCCCGGATTCCTTCGAACACAACAAAATGATTCCCCTTCCAGTGAAGAATACACGGAACGGGAAGCCGGTCCAGTTCCCCGGCAGTGACTTTATATCCTTTTGCATCAAGACCGTATCTTTTGGCGGCAACAACCAGCGTGGCTGCGTTCGTTCCGTTCCGGGAAACTCCGCAGGCAATACGAAGTTCTTCCATCGAAACATGGCATCCGTGATATTTTAAAATCATGGACAGACAGGCAGCTCCACACTCCGATGCCTCCATCTGGAATACGGTTTTTGTCCGGATCATTGATCAATAATCTCCTTCAGTTTCGGAATCCCCAGCGTAATGGGACGTACACGTTCTAACGTCACCGTCATGGCGGCATAGGTTCCGTCCTTCAGTTTCACGCTTCCTCCGCGTTCGTTGCTCCAGTAATATCCGTTTTCGGCATTTTTGTCTTCCTCCAGTTTGCAGACTACGGCTACAACCGGTCCGTTTTTTGAAAACATCTGAACTAAAGATTCGTCTCCCAGAATCTCAAACATCGTGTCGGTGCCTGTCACGTACGGGTCCACATAGGATATTTTTCCCTTCATATGTCCGTATTCCTGCAGGTTATATCCGTTTAAATTGACGCCGACATCCATGCCTTCCGTAATCATTTTTCCCGTAGAAAGCGGCAGAAAGGTAACGATTTCTCCCTCCTTTACCGCACCCGGATGATAGATGCCGGTAACGGTAAGAGTCCTCGAAATGCTTCCGAAAACCGCCCAGAGAATCAGTGCGATGCCGATAATTAATACTCCCGCCAACGCCATCCAGTATACCGGAGGAATGACCGTTATCATTTTTGCTTCCGTATTCTTTTTTTTCTTTTTCCCTTTTATCGCCGCTTCCACTTTACGTATCTCCAATTCGTTCTTTATATCGGCTTTATCTCCGGCATGATTCTTATCCACCCACCTGATTCCTTACGGATACATAATCCGGATAAATCCCCGGAAATAAAGTTCATTCATGCTTTCGTAAAATGCCTGCTCCCATTCATCCGGCAGACCGGTTTTCCTTACAATCTCCCGAAAACCCGCACCCTTTTCAAACATCCGGATTCCTTCTTCGGTATACACATTCCTCTTTATGCGGTATCCGGCACCCGGTCCCGTCAGTTCCACGAAGCGGTCCGTAAACCTTACGCGGACATAGCGGTTAATGCATACCGGATCGTCTTTTGGCAGGGAAGCAATGGCATATTTCGCATATAACTCATTCATATTAACGCTAAAATCATCCGCGTCGGAAAACGCTCTTTCCTCCAAAATCCGGTAACCTTTCGGAAATTCTTCACAGGGCAGTTCCGGCTCGATAAACATCATGGTTTTATTCACCATGTTTACCAAAAGTCCGGAAATACAGCAGACCGAATATTTCGCCGTAACTTTACGCATCTTCGTATCATTCCCGCCGTCGCAGGTTTTCATTCCGGATTCCTGTTCGGAATTCAGTGCGAATCTTTCTGCCGGCTTTTTTGCGGCTCTTCCGGAATCGGAATACATGTTGACGGACTCCGGATTGTTCGCAATCAGCTCGATGAATTCAAGTTCTTCCGGTGAGAATTCGGATATAATCCTCTTAAACTGATTCAGCGTTCTGACGGAAAAACGAATCCTCTCTTCACTCATTAACCGTTCTTTTCCAACCCACTCAATAAACCGTCTGGTTCTTTCGGGATTACGATCCGCAAGCGCCGTCGTGGTCTGCGGAATTCCCCCGAAGATTTCTTCGTAATCGGAAAGAAATTTCTCATAATCCGGATTATCAAACGGCTCCGTTGCGAAATATGCGGTACCTTCTTTTGCAACCGGTCCGAGATCTCTTAACAATACACGTAAAATATCCCTCCACAAAGCGGCATTTTCGGGTGTGTATTCGAAGTTTTCCTTCCACTCTCCGGCTTCAAAGGCGCAAAAAGGGCATCGGCACCGGCAGCCGACCCCCAGTTCAATTGCAATCGGAAAAAGACGTGCATTGCTGTGCATGCGAAGCAGCATGGATTCGGTACGGCACCGGTTCATGCTCACGGTTAAATACCGGGAAATTTCCGGATTGCGGAAACGGTCGGTTCCGAAATTCCGCTCCGTACTTTCCAAAACTTCCTTTTCCCATTCGATATACCGGTCCAGGTACGGATTTCCCCATGAGGAAAAACCCCTGCCTCTTAAAAAGGCTTCAATCCCCTTAAGACAATCGTCTGCATCAAGTGAGTCAAATCCGAGTTCCGAAAGGGTATGCACGGCATCTTCGTGCATTTTCTTTCGAAAAGAGGGGTCTGCCGAATAGTAATCCAGTACTCTTTTAAACTGTGCAAATTGAAGATCCGGCTTAATCATCCTTTTTCTCTGTCAGGACGATTTTCTCCCTGCCCGGATTCTGCTCAAAAGAAAGAGCACAGCAAAGAGCAATCATCGCTCCCATAAGATTGTAATCCGCACTGATAATGCTTTCCATTTTTGTTGCGTCGTTTCCGTTTAAGAGAATGAACGGAATATCATCGCCCGTGTCAAAACAGACGGAATCGAGTTCCCCATGCGGTACGTTTGTTACCTTGGAACGTCCGATTACCATTCTTTTATCCGTAACCAGAATTCCCTTTTTACCGTTTGATAAAAGTGCGATGTTTCCGTAAATCAGCGGTTTTTCATCCGCATCCAGATATTCCCTGACGCGTTTTACAAATGCGTTTAATTTATCATCGTTCATTCCCGGCATCGCAACGCCGGTTCCCTTTTTCAAATCGGTCTTTATATATTTTAAAATCTTTTCGGAAGTCTTCAGTTCGCCCACACACTTCACAAAGCACTCAATCACCTGTCTGGAACTGCTTCCTTTTATCACTTTCTTGGTCGGAATCCGCGCCTCAAACCACGCGTCGTTTCCCCAGTCCGAAGTCGCTTTGCCGCCCTCTTCTTTTTCTTCTTTTTTCGTTTTCTCTTCCTTCTTTTCGGCCGGTTCTTCTTTCTCGGAAGGTTCTTCTTTTACCTCTTCTTTCTTCGGTTCTTCCGAAATCTCATCCTCCGGCTCAAATTCGGAACTGCAAAAAGGACAGACGAGTTTCCTTCCGTCTTCCGATTTTTCCAGCCTTCCCGAGCAGTTCGGGCATTTGTTGACTTCATACATTTTTTTCATTTAATCTTTCCCCCTGACTTTTGTCATCCTTGTTTTATATTCTTCCGGCCGTAAAACCGTTTACTATTACGAATCATCTTACGTCTGTCCTTTTGTATCGCATAAGAACAGGCATCCGTCGAATTCTCCGCTCTGACCTTCCCCCGATGTTGTGATAAAGAGTGTCTTTCCGTCCTCCTTAAAACAGCAGGAGGTCACATTCTGCGCCGGCACATCTATGAGTGCAAGCAGCTCTCCGCTTGCGGAACTTCTCTTTTCGATGCGCCGTCCTCCCCAGACTGCCACCCAGAGATTGTCATTTTCGTCAATACACATGCCGTCCGGAACACCGTTTTCAACCGTAAACAGAACGCGCCGGTTTAAGATGTTTCCCGTTTCTTCCTCGTAGTCATATTCAAATACCGCATGCTCAAGTGAATCGGAAAAATAGAAATGCTTTTGATCGGCATTCCATGCCATACCGTTTGCGATTAAGGTATTCGGCTGCACAATCCGTACATTTCCGTTATCGTAGCAGTATAAATCCCCTTCGGCTTCATGAACGTCATCCGCAACCGAGGATCCGAAATAAATCCGCCCGCGGCAGTCTGCCTTCGCATCGTTGCAGCGGATGTAGGGCTTGAATGTTTTGGTCAGATCATATAAGAGTTCCGCCCTGCCGTTTTCATAAAC
>OMRN01000252.1 GCA_900313265.1 uncultured Lachnospiraceae bacterium
CAAACGGAAAAGAAATCCCTGTCCCCGAAAAAAAATACACCGCCTTCAAAAAGACGGTGCAGGATATGATGAAAAAATAAGCACTGATCAGCAATATAATAGTTCATTTTATTTTACCTTTCAATCTCCGCACTTAAACGCTTCAGAAACACTTTTCCTTAGCTGCTCTTACAAATACAAATGCTTTATTCTGAATCAGTTTCATCAGATTCGTCCAAAATAATCGGTCTTTTCTCACCTTCTATATTTGATTCAGGATAGGTTATCTGTCCGTCAAAAATAGTTAAAACAAAATCTTTACATGCCTTAAATCCTGCAGGAACTACGGATTCACGGAATACATAGGAGCCGGTAGGGATGTCCGTACCAACTACGTTACCAGATGCATTAGAAGTGTAGGTAGCAACAGGTGTTGCTCCGCTAAGGTCATAAGAACCGTCTGCGTTCTTCTTAACGTCTTTGTAATTGTACATTTCAAAAACGGCACCTTCAAGGTTAGCGTAATTGCCGTTTACCATTCTGGCTTTCTTAAAACCGAAAGAGCCTGAACCTGATGCTTCTTCAATATGTGATAAAGTAAGGTTTCTGTTCGACACTTTGATGTATCCACTGGAAGTTGTTGTTCCGGTGTCGCCCATAATGGTAAGTTCGCCCATTCCGTCTGCGCCTGCTGACGGATCTGCTTTGAACCAGTATTCTTTTGTGTCCAGAGTCCATCCGCCGGATGTGGGGGCAGAGGTTTCTTTAATATAATATGTACCAGCGAATAAGTCGCCGATAAATTTTCCGGTTGCTTTCGGGTTCTGAGGGTCTGTTGTTGCATCAGACAATGTAATACTACCCAGTTGGTTATTATACTGGTCATATAAGGTATATACGGCTCCTGCTAAAGAAGGAGGAGTGGCGCCAGTATATGACTGTGCGCTTTTAATTTTTTCAACGGAAATATTAAAAGCCATGGTTTCCGGTGTATCGGTTACATCTACAGAAACGAGTCTTTTCTCGGGAATAGTTATTTCTGTACAATCCGCTACAAGGCTTTGCTCTGCAACATATACCGTAAAGGGATATTCTTCTTCATCAAGCTCAAATCCGTGCGGAGGGGTAATCTCTTTTACGTAATATTGTCCGGAGTCTGTAATCGTAATAACCGTTTTGCCTTGTCCAACTGTTTTGTTGGAAGGATCGGGAAGTGCTAATGTAATCTCTCCTACTTTATTATTGTTGGATTTTTTATAAACACCATAAACAGCGCCTTCTACGGTAATTGTGTCATCCGTGATGGCGGAGCTTGTTCCGTCTTTTGTAATTAATACGGTTACATTAATCTGTGTCGGCTGAGGGATGGGTTTTTTGGTACAAGACGCACGATAACCCATATTCTGAAGACTGCCAGAAGTGCCGATAATATAGCACTTGAAGTTTTCGTATCTGTCCCCGTCGGCAGCACTCATATTTCCTGCTGCAAGGTCGGATGCGTAAGCAAGGTAGTCTCCAAAGAAAGCGTTGGCTACATCTGCGTTATAACCTTTCCATGCATAGGCACCACCTGTAGCAGACTGATATACATAGTTTGCACAAACGTGGGTATATAAGTAGGCCTGTTCGTCAGAAAGGTCAATACCCCATTTTGCTTTCCACCATGCCTTCATAGTGTCATATAAGGGACCTCCTGGTCCTAAACACAAAATAGCGGCCAAAAGCGGCATATCGCTTACCTCGGAACCTTCTCCGATATTCATTCCGGAGGGAATGGCACCTTTTTCGGATTCCAGATAGTAAACATACTCACCTTCCATTGTATATGGAGTCTGCTTTTCTTCAAAAATTTTCTTATGCGAATCCCACAGATTTTTGCAAAACTCCTGTCTGCTACGATAATAATCAAGATACTGACTATAGGCTTTGATATTCTTTTGCGTCAGTGTTGTGTCTATGGCTTCCTGATAATATTCAACAGCATTCGGAAGTTGGTTTGTCATAAACGCTATCCAGGCAAGAATACGATAACAGTTTGCCAGCCGGTCCGCAAAAAAGGAAGCATAATCCATGCTCTTAATTTCCATATACAAATTATTTATAATATCTTCGGTTAGGTATCTGACGCTAAGTTCTTTTATAAATCCAATATTGTCAACAAGAACATCCTCCGCAAGCTCAAATTCGCTTAGATGTTTGCAGTAATCCGAAAAGTCAATTCTCTCGTCATACAGTTTTGTCGCCGTTTCAAAACTACGGTATCGATAGTATTCGTCCTTTAATTCTTTAAGATAGCTCAAATAACATTTAATTGCATTTTCATCGTTTTGATTTTTCTCATGCTTCTTATTTTTCTTTAGATTTTCTCCCTCTTCTTCATTCATATTATAACGGTATATCTCCGCAAGTTTCTTCATCGCAGGCAAGTATTTTTCTTCCGATGCTTCCTTAATCAATTCAAATGCCGTATCAAAATTCTTTTCGGCATGATTGCCCAGTAAATAGGCTAATCCCATCAAAAATGTATTCTCCGGCGTTTTCCTTTTATAATGGTGCGACTTCTTCAATGCTTCGGAAATAACGACCGCTGCCTGTTTTCCCTCCAGAGAAATGCACTCCGGAATATCCGGAAACAGCCTTTTCAGTTCCTCCATATCCGTTTTATCGCATTCAATCGCAACAATCGGTTTTTTTATCCTTTTTGCCTTCGGATATTCACAATGCAAAACGTAATTGTTTTCTTCCAAAACATCCTGCGTAACAATTAAGACAAACACGTCTGAGTCAATTAATTCCCGTTCAATATGACGGTTAAACTCTTCCCCTGCAACCAGAAATTCATCATACCAGACGGCAATTCTCCGACATTCCTTATCGTCATGAAACTGCTGAATAAATGCATTTGCATACTTACGATTCTTCTTGCGATAGCTTAAGAACAACACGGCATCAAAAGCAGCCGGAATCTTCTTTTCAAGTTCATCCGACACAAAAATAGCATGAAGATAATCTTCCAGTTTTTTATCAAAAGGAATGGCTGTTTCATCATCCACGTTCTCATTCATATACTGAATGTTTCCGCATATTTGATTAAAGGCTTGTACCAGTTCAATTTTGGATTCAATCATAAAAGGAAGTACCGGAATGTTGTTAATTCTGGCTGTTTCATAATCTGTAAGAAAATCCTTTTTCGCCATATAATTAGCATCATTACTTTCTTTTTCATCATCGCTCACTAAAAAATAATTCTCCGATACAAGAATGACAAAGAGATCCATTTCTTGGACCTTGGCGTTGGATGTTCGCGCATATGAATCAACAGTTGTATTATTCTTTTGTTTTTCATTCGGATAATCTCTGTAAAAAATAAAACACTCCTGCTTTTCCCAAATCAGGTTCGCAAAGTGTTCTATTAGATTTGCATCGTCCGGATGACAGGAGATAAAAACCTTCGGTTTTCCAAATAATTCTTTATTGTCTTTCGTTATATACTTCATGTTTTGCCCTCACAAAGCCATCAGTATGCAGATTCCTTTCAACGTGGATATAATGGTATTTGCTTTCTTCTGTCATATTTAAGCAACATCTTCTAATCCGTGCTCTCGCATTTTGCTTTTTATTCACTATTATCCGATGATTCATTTCTCATCCAAGGTGGTAGGAGAGATTCGCTTTCGGCTGCCGTCTTTTTTATCGACCACTCGAATCACCCCAACGGTTTCTTCGCCTGAGGAAATAAAATAGTAGGTAGTCCATGGTTGCTGATATCTTGCCATAACCTTCTCAAAGCTTTCTGCCGCCGGACTTGAATCA
>OMRN01000158.1 GCA_900313265.1 uncultured Lachnospiraceae bacterium
ATCCGAATAATAAACGTCAGCGTCAGCAGTCGAATGAGGCGGCACGCAGAGCCAAAAGAAACAATAACGCGCGTCTTACCATGGAAGACGAGGAAGACGGCATTATCGAGAAATTAAAGACGGTGATTATTGTGGTAATTGCCGTTATTATCGGATGCATTGTTTTATATTTTGCCGGTCTGGCCATGGGTATTTTCGGAAACGGCGGTCAGAAACTGAATTTCGGAAATAACGAAACGAAGGAAACAACGGTTCCGAGCGTTGTCGGCTATTCCTTAACGGAAGCGGTGGATGAAATCACCAAAGCGGGACTGAGTTATGAAACATCCTATGAGAAGTCCGCGACCGTGGAAAGCAACCATGTTATTTCCACAACCCCCGCAGCCAACGAAAAAATTGAAGAGGGCGGCAAGGTGAAAATCATCGTTTCCATGGAAGGTGAGGGAGTGCAGGTTCCGAACGTTATCGGAGCGACCGAAGCGGAAGCCACTTCCAAACTCGAAGCGGAAGGTTTTCATGTTATTAAAGAAAAAGAATATAATTCGGGAATCGTAAAAGGAAATGTTATTTCCCAGTCTCCGCAGGCAGGGGATTTAATCAGCAGGGACGGTACGGTTTCTTTAGTAATCAGTCTCGGAGCCGATAAATCCGGCGAAATGAAGATGCCGAATCTTGTCGGAATGACGGAGGAAAATGCAAGAAAGACCTTAGAGGAAATGGGTCTTGTCTGCAAGAAGGTGACGGAAGTTTATTCCAACACGGTACCGGAAGGCCAGATTTGCGAGCAGAGCTATACCGTGAATTCCACGATTTTAACCGGTACGGAAGTGGAACTGAAATTAAGCATGGGACCGGAACCGAAATACTACGATTGTGATATTTCCGTATCCCAGCCCCCGAATTATGCGGGAGGAAGTGCCCACGTGATTTTGATTACACCGGACAGTACGATATTGTTTGACACCACCACCGATTCGTTTCCGGTAAATATTAATCTCAATCATATTTTCATGGTTCCGCAGGGAAGAGTAAGAATCACCTATACGATTTACAACGAAGAAGAAGTATACGATGCGGACGGAAACATGTCCATTCAGAGTGTTCCCGCAGAGGATACTTATGAGTATGAAGTTTCGTTCAGGGAGTCCAATGGCTGATTTCGAAAGTGAGAGCTTAACCGGAAAAATCGTAAAAGGCATCGGCGGATTCTATTATGTTTATGTTCCGGATGCCGGGGTTTTTGAATGCAGGGCGAAAGGTGTTTTCCGGGCCAAAGACGTAAAACCCTTAGTCGGGGATGAATGTGTTATTACCGTTCTGGATCCGGAAAAGAAACTCGGAAATCTTGTTGAAATAAAGCCGAGAAAAAACAAACTGCTTCGTCCGGAAGTGGCGAATGTGGATCTGGGTCTTGTCATCATGGCGTTAACAAAGCCGGAACCGAATTACAATCTTTTGGACCGCATGCTGATTCACCTGGAAAGCCGGAATCTTCCTTCTTTAATCTGTTTTAACAAAGAAGATTTATCTTCCGAAAAAGAAATTAAAACCGTCAGGGAAGCTTACGAAGCAAGCGGCAGCAGGGTGGTCATCGTTTCTGCTAAAGAAAAAACGGGACTGGAAGAAATGAAAAGCATTCTGGCCGGAAAGACGGTGACGGTTGCGGGACCGAGCGGTGTCGGAAAATCGACCATCATAAACGAACTTTTAGGCGATGAAAGAATGTTAACCGGAGATATCAGCGAGCATATCGGCCGGGGAAAACATACCACAAGGCACAGCGAACTGTTTGCCGTGGAAATAAACGGAGAGCCGACGTATCTTTTGGATACACCCGGTTTTTCCTCGCTCATGATTCCGGAAACGGAAGAAAGGAGCATCGCATCCTTCTATCATGAGTTTGACGAATATGAGAAATACTGTCGTTTTGGGGACTGTGCCCATATAAAAGAGAGTGACTGCGGTGTAAAAGATGCCGTGAAAAAGGGGCGGATCAGTTCGCTTCGTTATGAGAATTACGTAAGGCTTTATGAGGAAGAAAAGTCTTCGAGGAAATACTGATTCGTCGGAAAAAAACAGAAAGCAATATAGAAATAGAGCAATAAATAGAAATAGAGCAGGATTAAACTTATGAATCGGGAAAGAATTCTGGCACCGAGTATTCTGGCGGCGGATTTTACGAATCTCGGGGAAGAGATTAAAACCGCTGTTGATGCCGGAGCAAAATATCTTCATATCGACGTGATGGACGGACTTTATGTGCCGTCAATCTCCTTTGGCCTGCCGGTGATTGAATCCATTCGTAAATGTACGGATATCATTTTTGACGTGCATTTAATGATCGTAAAACCGGAGAGGTATTTAGAGGCTTTCAAAAATAGCGGAGCGGACTTAATCACGGTTCACATTGAAACCCTCGAAAAACCGGAAGAGACATTAAAAAAGATACGTGAACTGGGTGCAAAGGCCGGCCTGGCACTGAATCCGGAAACGCCGATCGAGTCGGTTTATCCCTGCCTTGAGCTGGTGGATATGGTGCTTGTGATGACGGTCCGGCCCGGAATCGGCGGTCAGGATTATATTCATGAGTGTACACCGAAAATCAGGGCATTAAATGAAGAACTGACAAAGCGGAATTTAGAGAATGTCGATATCGAAGTGGACGGCGGACTGAGACTCGATACGGTGGATGAGGCATTAAATGCCGGTGCGAATGTAATCGTTGCCGGATCGGCGGTTTTTGAAGGTGACGTTCATAAGAATGTGACCGATCTGCTTCGTAAACTCGGCTGACTGGATTTTAGGATGCCCCTGATTCGGAAACGGAACGAAAAGTTTTGCGGACAGCGGGAATGAAAGATGACCGTGTTTGAAAGCTGAAGAACAGGTATAATCATAGAAATATAATGGACGGAAAGGATGGAAAAAGAGTATGAAATCCTACAAAGAAATGGACAAAAACGAGCTGTTGTCGGTAAAGGCGGCACTTGAGGAAAAATATAAAGAGGAGCAGGCAAAAGGCCTGAAACTGAATATGGCCAGAGGAAAGCCGGGAGCCACCCAGTTAGACCTTGCCATGGGCATGCTTGATGTGGTCAATTCCGAATCCGACATGAGAACCGTACTCGGAAACGATACCAGAAACTA
>OMRN01000080.1 GCA_900313265.1 uncultured Lachnospiraceae bacterium
AAGCAATTTAGGTTTGTGCGTCGCCCCAGCGTTGAATCATATTAAGTGGCTGCGTGCCATAGACCCATTCGGCAAAGAATACTTACCGGAAGTAGTCGAGGACGACTTCCTCCTCGCTGAAGTGGGTGCGCACGCCCTTCACTTCCTGATAGGTTTCGTGTCCTTTGCCGAGCAGTGCGTAAATATCGCCGGGCTTTGCCTGGTCAAGGCACCACCGGATTGCTTCGGCGCGGTCGTCGATGGCAATGTATTTGCCGCCGGATTTCTCAATTCCTTCGATGATTCCCTTATTGATATCGGCCATTTCCTCGAAACGGGGATTGTCCATGGTAATGACGCATAAATCCGCAAAAGCGCCGGCGACTTCGCCCATACCGATTCGTCTTGAGGCAGCGCGGTTTCCTCCGCAGCCGAAAACGCAGACAAGGCGCTTCGGATGATACTCTTTTAACATTTCCAGAACGTACTGTGTACTGAAGGCATTGTGTGCATAATCAATCATGACACAGGCTTTCGGAAGTGCTTCCTTTATGACCTGGGTCCGGCCCTTTACGCTGATTTCGGAAAGGGCTTTTTTGATTTCATCGACCGAAACACCTTCCAAAGAAGTAACGGCGCTTGCAATCAGCGCATTTTCCGCATTGAAGGAACCGGGCATCGATACATAGACGGTATCGGATTTTTCTTTGGTATGAAGGGTAAATTCCACACCGAAACGGTCGCCTTCCCAGAGATTATGAATATTCTCCGCCGTAAAATCGGCATCCTTCGTAAAAGATGCGGTGACCGGATTAACGGAGGCCTTTAAGAAATCATCGCTGTGCTCGTTATCCATGAAAATGACGGATTTTTTTCCCATCGGGAAAAGCGCCAGTTTGCAGTTTTTGTATTCATCGAAATCGGCATGCTCATTCGGTGAAATATGATCGGGTGAAAGATTTAAAAATGCCACCGTATCGAAATCGATTCCGTCCACGCGGTGAAGTTTTAAACTCTGGGAAGAGACTTCCATGACCACGTGCGAACATCCTTCTTTTACCATTAAGGAGAATAAGTACTGCAAATCAAAGGATTCCGGAGTGGTGTTCCGGATATCCAGATCCACTTTGTCCGGACCGATAAACGCACCGTTTGTGCCGATCATTCCGACTTTGTGACCGGCCGTTTCCAAAATCCGCTTAATCATATGGGCCGTTGTGGTTTTTCCCTTGGTACCGGTCAGACCGATGACGGTCAGATTTTTTGAGGGATAATCATACCAGGCAGCGCTGATGAGTGCCAGTGCCGGACGTGCATTATCCACTTTGATAACGGTAATGTCCGAAGGGACATCAACGTCTTTTTCCACAATCAGTGCCGCGGCTCCGGATTCGACCGCTTTCGGAATAAAGTCATGTCCGTCGCTTGTGTAACCGGAAATGCAAATAAAAAGATTCCCCGGCGCCACTTTTCTTGAGTCCATGCAGATGCCTGTAATTTCGGTATCGGCCGACCCTGTAACCAGTGTGTGGGGAAAGTCTTTTATCAGTTCGTTTAGTTGTCTGCTCATGTCCTTCTCCTTCTTTCAGTCGTATTTCGATTTTCCCAAGAGAGGAAAATGATGCGTAAGTTTTATGATAATTTTGCCAGAAAAATCGTGCTGCCGTCTTCTAAGGCGCCGCGGATATATAAAGCACCGTTTTCTTCTTTGCCCGTAAGAAGAAGTTTGTCTCCTTCGTAGCAGGATACGCGGTAATCAATCTGGAAATCGGAGAAATGACGTCTGTCCCATTCCTCCATGGTAAAAAGTCCGACGATGGTACGCACGTATGCGACATTATTCATGTGAAGACCGTAGTCGATGTCGATGCAGCGAACGGTGTATTCGCCCATCGGTGTTCCGTCTTTAAAATCGCGGATGCGCTCGAAATCTTCTTCATCTCCGGGGGTATCGTCAAAAACAAAGTCCGGGGAGTAGATTTTCTCCATTTTCTGAATGGCTTTGCTTTCGGTGTTGATGACCACCCATTCGGTTTTGCCGTAAGCCAGAATTTCGTCATCCTTCGTAACTAAATACTGACGGTTTGCCTTGGCTTTTCCGGGCGTCTGCGGCCAGGTATGAAAAGAAATCTTTTCGGCCATTTTTATACGGCGGTTGAAATGTACTTTGGTTTTGGTTGCCACCCAGAAAAGATTCTGAGGGGAAAACGCAGTAATTCCCAGCCCTAAAAGCTCTGCGTGCTCCATGGCCATGTCCATGAAAATATCGATGGAGTCCGGCAGGGAAAGCTCGGCATTATAATTGCTCCGGCTGGGAAGTACAAAGTCTGTTTTTGTTAATTTGTTCTGCATCGGGGGCATTCTCCTTACCCGGTAATAAGTCTGGCAAGGTCCTCTAAAGCGGTATTCTCAATGACGGCTTCGTAATGCTCATTGACATAGTTCGGGAAGGTCTCGATGGTAGGAGCAAGCGACCCGTACTGTGCAACGACGGAGCAGATATCACGGAATGCATCGTCCGAAAGGGAACCTTTGCATACCTTTAAAAGGTAATAGGAACTGTCCGGTTCGTCCGGATTCCGGTAAAGAGTGCTTGTTACCGAAAGGTCCTTGTTTAACATACGGATTAAGGAAAACAGATCTTCCGGGCAGTCAAAATAGAAGAAGCGGTCGACCGATTCTCCGAGGTGTACGCTTACCCTGGTATTAAAAGGAAGCGGATTGTTTTCCGGCATTTCTTCGATATAATCGTCGATATCGTCTTCTCCGAAAGGCAGATCCTCCTCTTCCTGGGGCGGATCGATGATGCCCGAAGCTAGGGAACGTAAGAATTTGTCGAATTCCGACATCATACCGCCCTGTGCATCCACATCGGGAGAAAAACGGGAATATCTGGTGTTTAGTTCTTCCGGATTCTCAACCTTGGTTACGATAATATTGGCATGATCCCGGTAAGGAATCACTTCAATGGCCAAAGGAATGTTTTCTGCTTCAAAACCGCACTGAATATATGCAAGCTGCATCATATCCCGGAAAAGCTTTTTTACTTTTGCGGAACCGTATGCTATTTCGCTTAATTTTAATTCTCGTTTTTCCAATTCCGATTTGGAGAGGACACAGCGAATCTGATGATCATTGATTTTTTCAATTTTCATTGCTTTAATCCTCCTTTTGGTAGTTAATACATCTTACTCCTTTTTTTCACTTTCATCAATATCAGTGAAGCAAAGAAGAATCGAAAAATTTCGAAAATTCTGTGAACTCGTCAAACGCTATTGATTTTTCTTCTGCTCTTATTATATCATAAATCCGGGCAGCCGTTTCGGAAATTTTATACCGGAAGGGAGGCATCGGAAGAAAAAATCATCGCTTACGAAGTCTTTCGTAAGTGTCTTACAAAGCAAAATGCGGCTCCGCATCTTGCCATTCCGACAATCAAAATACAAATAAATAATAAGATCCTTTTAAAAAACACAATAACTCAATTTTATTTATGCAAACTCTGATATTTCTTTTTATTTAGGTATTTCGAAGCGCTGTCTTTCCTGCAACCGGTTTGGGAGAAAACATCACGGATTCCTTTTGGAAATTTTTCCGGATTTGTTGCAGAAACCAATCACAAAACATCCTGCCGTTCATTCCCGATTTTATGACCGAAAAAGTTTACAAATTCTGTAAAAGTTCCCCTGAACCGACAGAAAACCGAAAACAACAATGTTCACGCGGATTTGTGCTTTACGGTGTAAATAAAAAAAAGGATGACTGTGCAGGGTGTTTTTGGTATAATATTCTGTGGTGCCTTGCGATTTTATGTAAATCAAATTGACGAAGACTGCCAAAATGAACTGTTTCGGAGAGAATAAATGAATAACGAATTTGATAATTTTGATGATATTGAAGATATTGATGATATCGATGATATTGAAGATATCGATGATATTGATGATATTGAAGATATTGATGATATTGAAAAAAAAGCGGTGAAAAAGAAACCGTCCGCAAATAAAGAAGTACAAAAGCAGGTAAAGAAAAAAAGAAAGGCCAAGAAGCGTAAGAATGCATTCATGAAGGTGCTTCCGGTCATCATAGCCGTTGTTCTGATTCTGGCTGTCGGAGGTGCATTCTACGGACAGAAACTGATGGAGAAATACTCCTACGGGACGGAAATGGCGGATTTAGTCGAGTACTACGGCATCGAACCCGGAAAACTCTCGATTGTGTATAACGGAGAGAAACTGGAGGAGAAAGCGAAGCTGATTGACGGGAAGGCGTATTTTGACGAGGACTTTGTCAAAGAGCATTTTACCGATCATTTCTATGTGAACCGGGAGGAGCAGGCGGTTTTATATACCACGCAGGATCAGACCATCAAATGCGTAATCGGCGAGGATTTTAAGTATTATTTAACCGCGGATTCCCAGGTGGATTTAGATTACCGGCCCGTTGTTCTTGAGGGAGATACGCTTTATTTTGCGCTCGATTATCTGAAACTGTTTGTTCCGATTCAGGCGGATGTATATGCCGATCCGGGCTATATTGTGGTATTTACCGAAACACCTGCGGAATGGAAAGTGGCGAGTGTGAATAAGGATACGGCCATTCGTTACCAGGGCGGAATCAAGAGTCCGATTCTCGAAAATCTGTCTTCCGGCGATGAAATATATGTCATCGAGGAGATGGAAGACTGGGCCAAAGTTGCTTCCGATAACGGAAAAATCGGATACCTGGAGATTAAGCAGTTTGATTACAGTGGCTCGTCTCCCGATTTTATGACCGGAGCGGAGGTAGCCATTCCACTTGAGTATACCAGCATTGCCTTCGACGGAAAAATCAACATGGCCTTTCATCAGGTTTTTGCCGATCCGGCGTCGCATTTTGCTGCCGCAACGGAAAACGTTAAAAGCGTGAATATCATGGCTCCGACGATTTTCCGCTTTTCGGACAATTCCGGCAGCCTTGACATTCTTCCTTCCGCACGGTATGTGGAACTCGCACACGAAAAAGGAATGTCGGTATGGGCGGTCGTAACGGATGTGGATTCTCCGGACGTGGATATGGGAGAAGTATTAGAATCGACCGCGAACCGCCGCAAAGTTATCGAGGCGCTGATTACGCAGGCGAATGAAAATAATATTGACGGAATCAATCTGGACATCGAAACCGTTTCGTCGGATGAGGCGAGTCATTTTGTCCAGTTCTTAAGGGAATTATCCGTGGAAACCCACAAGAACAATATCATTCTTTCCGTGGATAACTACGCACTTGCTTCGATTACCGGATTTTATAACCGTAAGGAGCAGGGACAGGTTGCCGATTATGTCATTATTATGGGATATGACGAGCACTGGGCAACAAGTCCGGTTGCCGGCAGTGTGGCCAGCATCGACTATGTGGACCGCGGAATCCGCGAAACCATTGCTCAGGTTGCACCGGAGAAAGTAATCAATGCGGTTCCGTTCTATACCAGAATCTGGAGAACCACCGAAGACGGCAAGGTAGGTTGTGACACCGTCGGAATGCCGATGCAGAATGACTGGGTGGCTCAGCACGGAATTACCCCTTCCTGGGATAACGAGACCTGCCAGAACTATGCGGAGACAATGTCCGGCGGAAAACTCTGCCAGGTATGGATGGAGGATGCGGAATCCCTGGAAGTAAAATTAAATACCATGGATCATTACAATCTTGCCGGTGTTGCGGAGTGGAAGTTGGGATTTGAAACGCCGGATGTATGGGATGTATTTGAAAAATACATGGCGGGAACATTAAACCCGGAAGCGAATAAACCGGCAGGGGAAGATACGGCGGAAACGGGTGAATAAACAGGTGAATACAACAGTAGTAAGGATTTCGGAAGGCAATCCGAATCCGCCCGAAATGGCCGGTCTCGGAGAGATTATCAAAAAAGGCGGACTGGTAGCCTTTCCGACCGAAACGGTGTACGGACTCGGCGGGGATGCCCTGAATCCGGAATCTTCAAAGAAAATATATGCGGCGAAGGGCAGACCTTCGGATAATCCGCTCATTGTACATATCGCGGATTTGAACGATTTACCGAAACTGGTTGTGTCGGTTCCGGAACGGGCAAAGAAACTGGCGGATGCCTTCTGGCCCGGACCGTTAACCATGATTTTAAATAAATCCGATCTTGTGCCCACGGAAACCACGGGCGGACTTTCCACCGTGGCTGTGCGTTTTCCTTCGCATAAAGTGGCACAGGAACTGATTAAGGCCTCGGGCGGATATATTGCGGCACCGAGTGCGAATCTGTCCGGAAAACCGTCTCCGACCCTTGCAAAATACGTGCTTGAAGACATGGACGGAAGGGTGGATGCCATTATTGACGGAGGAGATATTCCGATCGGCCTTGAGTCCACCATTGTGGATTTAACCGGCGAAAAACCGATGATTTTAAGGCCCGGATATATTACGAAGGAGATGCTTGAGTCCGTTCTGGGAGAGGTTTTGACGGATCCGACGATTCTGGATGCTTCCTGTAAGGAGCGCCCCAAAGCACCGGGAATGAGATACCGGCATTATGCACCGAAAGGCGAACTGACCATTGTGGAAGGGCCGGCGGATGCGGTAATCGAAACGATTAACCGTGAGGTCCTGATTTCCGCGGGTGAGAGGAAAAAAACCGGTGTTATTGCGAGTGACGAAAATGTTCCGTATTATTCGGCGGATGTGGTGAAATGCATCGGAAACCGTAACAATCCGGAAGAAGTGGCGGCGTCCCTTTACCGGATTCTGCGTGAGATGGACGATGAGAATGTTGAGGCGATTTTTTCGGAGAGTTTTTCGGAGGAAGGTCTCGGGGAAGCGATTATGAACCGGCTTTTAAAGGCGGCCGGACACCGGAAGATTACAGTATAAAAATAAAGGATTGGGATATGAAAATAGCGATTGCAAGCGATCACGGCGGATTTGATTTAAAAGAAAAAGTGAAGGCTCATCTTGAAGAAAAAGGATTTGAAGTAAAGGATTTCGGGTGTTATGAAAAGAAATCCTGCGATTATCCGGATTTCGGAAAGCCGGCGGCCGAAGCGGTTGCAAACGGCGAGTGCGATTTCGGCGTTTTAATCTGCACGACCGGCATCGGCATGAGCATGGTCGGAAACAAGGTAAAGGGCGTACGTGCGGCACTTTGCGCAGACTC
>OMRN01000253.1 GCA_900313265.1 uncultured Lachnospiraceae bacterium
CGGTAAAATGGTATGAAATTTTTACTTTCGGCATGCATTTTGTCTGTCTTTTCTTAATCTGTGTGCGCCTTGACCGGGCTTTTTTTGCAAATGACGAAGACTTTCGCAACCGGTTTTCGAGAAAAAAAGACAGCACCGGAACCGGTGTGGAAGCATGGTTTCGCCTGATTATCGTATGTTCTTTTTATCTGATCGTTTTCGGAATGCATTTAAAATTTATCGTTGAAAACCAGTATACGATTCTGGCGGGGCTCATGGCTTCAACCGCATTTTTCTATTATGCGTCATCGGGAAACGGGGAATCACGCAGGGAATTTACGGTAAATGCCGTAGTTTGTGCGGTGATGTTTACGCTGTCTTTATGGCTTCGCAAGGAAGTCTGTTTCATGATTCTTCCGCTGTTTTTTTCAGTGCTGGCCGTTCGGGTGATTACGGGTATTATTTCCCGTATAAAGCTGAAACGGATTCTTGTTTTGTCGGGGATATTACTCCTGATTCTTGTATCTTCCGTTTTCGTACATAAAGCGGCATATCGTTCACCGGAATGGAAGGAATTTGAGGCGTTTAACAAAGCAAGAACCGATGTCTATGATTACAGCCTTATGCCGGGTTATCCGGATAATACGGAGTTTTATAAAGAACTCGGAATCCGGCAGGACGAATATACGGCCCTTTTGGAATATTCCCTGAATCTTACGGAAAGTGCAAATACCTCGAATTTTGAAAAAATGGCCGAAAAACAGAGGCAGATCAATAAGGAAATGCAGCGCTATATTTCGCTTCCGAAGGCGGTTATAAAAGATACGCTGCGTTCGCTTGGCGTGATTTTAAGGAGTTTTACCGGTGTTGTTACGGTGGTATTTGCGATTTCGGTATTTTTTGCCGCACTTCGCGTGGCTCTCTACCGGAAAAAATTTGCTTCGATTGTGATTTATGCCGGACTGATTCTTTACTTTATCGTTTTTACAACTTATTTCACCTATTTAAACAGGCTTCCGGAAAGGGTGTATATTCCGCTTTTGTATGCGATGTCGGCAGGCTTCTTCGCAGTATATGTAAATACTTTGCCGGACATCGGATTATCTTTATTCGACGGCAGGAATGTACGAAAGACGGGCGTATTTCTGACGCTGGCCGGAGCGGTGGTGATTCTTTTTACCTCGTTTCGCTCGACCGGATATGACCGCGAATATTACCGGGATAAAAGCCTGGTTTTTGATGAAATTAATGCATACGTGAAAAACCGGCCGGACGATGTATTTTTGGTTACTTCGAGCGCGAATGCCACACAGTGCAGGGCTTTATTTAAGGGAGAAGAGGAAACGACGAACTATGTCCGGGCAGTGGACTGGTGTTATAATTCGCCGCTGATGACGGAGAAATACAAATTGCTCGGAATCGATAATACGGCGGATTCCCTGAGGAAGGAAAATGTATATCTGCTTACGGCAGACTATATTGATCCGCAGTACGTCGTAAATCTGGTAAACCGTGAAGGAGAATTCACGGAGGCGGTACTGGCGGATACAATCGTAAGTGGCGGCAATGTCACGAACGTCTGGAAGTTTAGGGTTCCCTGAGACAGAATTTGATATTGCACCGAAAACACAATGTGTTTATAATAAAATCGTTAGCGCTGTTTTAAGAGAAAACAATAATTTAATCATAAAGGAGAGAGACCAATGGGATCATTTGTTGAACACATCAAAGAAAAAGCAAAACAGACAAAGAAAACGATTCTGCTTCCCGAAACCATGGATGACAGAACCTATTATGCGGCAGAGCAGGCGATGAAAGAGGGGATTGCAGATCTGATTTTAATCGGTTCCCGGGCAGAAATCGACGAGCATGTAAAATCGACCGGCGTTGATATATCCGGTGCAAAAATCGTGGATCCTGCAAACTGCGAAAAACTGGAAGATTATGTTCAGTTATTATATATCACCAGAAAAGCAAAAGGAATGACTCCGGAAGAAGCGCGTGAAATCCTTCTTACCAACACCATCACCTTCGGTATCGTTATGTTAAAGGCCGGAGATGCTGACGGTCTGGTAGCGGGTGCCTGCCATTCAACCGCAGATACCCTTCGTCCTTCCTTACAGATTTTAAAGACAAAAGCAGGATGCAAGCTTGTTTCCGCATTCTTCGTTATGGATGTGCCGAACTGTGAGTACGGTGCAAACGGAACCTTCATTTTTGCCGATTCCGGTCTGAATCAGGATCCGAATCCCGAAGAACTTGCCGCAATTGCGGATTCTTCCGCACAGAGCTTCAAGCAGCTGGTTGGCGCAGATCCCGTATGTGCAATGTTAAGCCATTCCACCGTCGGTTCCGCGAGACATCCGCTGGTAGATAAGATGGTAGAAGC
>OMRN01000256.1 GCA_900313265.1 uncultured Lachnospiraceae bacterium
CCTTCCACCGGATCGTTTAATATCTCCGGTTCCGTTTCATCCGCATATGCGACAGCCGACCAAAGTCCGGCACAGATTACTGCAGAAAACAATGCCATCAAAAATCTTTTGATTAATTTCATACTCCCCCCTCTGGTATCCTGCTTTTTTTACATATTCGCTTATATCGTTGTTAGTTTTTCTCAAAAAGTTTCTTCATCATGGCTGCACACTCCGCTCTGGAAGCGTTTCCCTTTGGATCCAGACGGAGTTCGCTCTTCGGAGCGCCGCTTGTACCTTTCCCTGAGATAATGCCCTGCGAAACCGCCCAGTTCATGGCATCAATTGCATAAGAACTGACTTCCGGAGTATCTTTATGGCCGTTAATGGCCGTATCGTCTTTCGATAAATCATAGTGCTTAAATACCGCATATTTATAAAGAATTACCGCTAAATCCTGTCTGGTAATCGGATTTCCGACGCCAAACGTACCGTCCGATTTGCCTGCCACGATTTGCTTGCCGTATGCCCAGATGACGGAATTTGCATACCATTTACCGGAAGTAACATCCGAAAAAGGACTTGTCCCCGAAACCGGCGGTTTTCCTTCCTTGCTGTACAGAATCTGGGTAACCTCTTCACGGCTTACCGGACTGGCCGGCTGAAACTTTGTCGCACTTTTTCCGGTCATCAGTCCGTTATCAAACATATACTGGACCGCATCCACAAACCAGTCCTTATATTTGATATCGTCAAACTTTACAACAACGTTGTTATATCCTCTGTCATCGATAAAAAGAGTTACCTGCGGATCGACGCAGATATATTCCGAATCTGTCATATAGGTCTTCGAATACCCTTCGATTACTTCATACGTACCGTTTGCAAAGGCATTCATCAGAAACGGACTGAAATGAATATCCAACACACTTAACTGATTTTCATGACAGGTAATACTGTTTAATACCGTACATTTGCTGATATCAAGCGTTGTCAGACTGTTGGCGCTTACATCCAGCGCCGTCAGTGCCGTATTCGAATTTAAACTGATTGAAGACAGATTGTTTTGTGAGCAGTAAAGCGAAGTCAGTGCGGTATTCGTACCGACATCCAGCGCCGTCAGACGGTTGTGATAACAGATTAATTCCGTCAGTGCCGTACAGCCGCTTACATTCAGCGTGTATAACGCATTATAATCACAATCCAGAAATGAAAGTTTGGTATGATTGCTTACATCAAGGTCTGTTAAATTGTTATCGACACACTCCAGTATCTCAAGTTCCGTATTCCGGCTTAAATCAAGATTTCTGATTGTGTTATTTCCACAGTAGATTTCTTTTACCGACGTTAAGAACTCAATCCCCTTCAAATCGGTAATTTCCATTGCGTCAACCGAAACACATTCCGCTTTCTCGATTTCCGCCTGACTGAGCCCGCTGCTTCCGTCTTCATTAAAATTTGTCCACACATATGTGCGGAAGTTATCATCCGGGAAGTTGGTTTTATTAATCGCCACTTCTCCCCCGGCCGCAAATACGCTTGACGGAGCATAAGCCAAAACCGAAGCTGCAATCATCGCTCCTGCCAAAAGAATTCCCATACCTCTTACCATTCTCTTTTTCATAATCACCCCGATTCCCCCCTTAACGGTGCCTGTCACTTTAGGCCCTTAGGTGCCTGTCACTTTAGGCCCTTAGGTGCCTGTCACTTTTGGCACAAAAGTGACAGGCACCTAATATAGAATAGCACATTTCCGTTGCAACAACAACAAAACAGCAGGCAAAGATACCGGTCTGGTGTTACAAAAAAAGGACGGTTTTGTTGACATTTTCATGTAACAGGAAACCGTCCTCTTTATTCATTTCATTATGTTATCGTAATCTTTGATTATTCGGCATCCAAAGGATCTGCTTCTTCCTCATCATCGATAACATCTTCGTTCTCGTTATCAATGACTTCATCGTCTTCATCGTCAACGACTTCGCCGTCTTCGTCATCAATAACATCTTCATCCTCATCGTCAATGACATCTTCGTCTTCATCATCAATGATATCTTCATCGTCAATTACGTCTTCGGTGTCATCCGCAGATGCGGGATCTTCTTCAATCATTTCATCCGGTAATGCAATCGGTGTTTCTTCATCAAGAACCGTTGTAGGCGCAGAATTCATATCCGTGAACTTATTCAGCATTGCCGCACATTCAACACGTGAAGCGGATTTTAACGGATCCAGCCAGTAGCCTTCCGAAGCATTTCCCTTACCGCTGATGATTCCTACAGCAACAGCCCACTTCATGGCATCCACTGCCCAGGAATCGATTTTGCCTGCATCCGGATATTTGCTTAAATCGGCAGAAGCACTTACATCATAATGTTTATAATTCGCATAGTTGTAAAGAATAAGAGCAATCTGTTCTCTGGTTATTGCAGAGTCCGGACTGAATTTTCCTCCCGGATTACCTTTTACGATACCGTTTTTCGAAGCCCAGGTAATCGGAATCGAATACCACTGTCCGGAAGGAACATCATAATACTCGGGGCTGTAGTCGGTAGC
>OMRN01000257.1 GCA_900313265.1 uncultured Lachnospiraceae bacterium
CAGATGCTTTATTCTTATGCATCCTATAAGAAACTGGATCTTACCAAAGATGACGATGCATCTGCCACTTTCAGGGACAGGGATGAAATCGCTTCCTGGGCAACGGATGCCATGAACTGGGCTGTTACACACGGGGTTTTGAGCGGAAAAGGCAGCGACAAAATGAAGGCAAAACTGGATCCGAGAGGAATTGCAACAAGAGCCGAATGTGCGACCATGATCCGGAGTTTTGTAACCAATGTCGGCCCTGCCGGAGATAATCCGTTCGAAGTGATTACATTCGGGAAATATGAGCAGGACGGAGATGAAGAAAACGGTCCGGAAGACATCGAATGGTATGTGATTCATGATGATAAGGAGAATCACAGAAAACTTGTAATCAGCAAATATATTCTTGACGTCAAACCTTACAATACCGAATATGAGGTTGTGACATGGGAAAGCTGTACGCTCCGTGCCTGGTTAAATAACGATTTTAAGAACGCAGCTTTTACGGCCGGGGAGCAGACGAAGATTCCTGTTGTTAATAACGTAAATGAGGATAATCCGAAATCCGGTACGCCGGGCGGAAATAACACGGATGAGCAGGTCTTTGTATTAAGCTTTAAGGAGATCGAATCGTATTTTGGTTCATACAACTGGTATGACAGCAAGAAGATGGAGGGATACAATCAGCTTTTAATCTGTGATGCCACACCATATGCCGTTAATAACAAAAATGCATATGTATTAACCATTGACGAGGATGATTATAATAATGAACTGAAAGAAAAAGGTTACGACGAAAGTGTCATTGGGCGTCGGGCGGGATTCTGGTGGCTTCGCACCTCCGCCTCCACCGGTAAGTATGCCTGTGAAGTTGGCTACAAAGGCGTGGCGGGTGCGTCCTTCTTTCGCTATGCTGACAATGATCGCGAGGGAGTTCGTCCGGCATTGTACATAAATTATTAGAGCGAACGAAAGAAGACAGTGGACAGTTCTCTGTCCGGAAAAAAAGACAGGGAATTATGTCCGGTAAAGGTGGAAATCGTCTGGATCCGCAGGGTAAAGCGACCAGAGCCGAGTTTGCGACAATGATAATGAAATTGTTGAAATAATTTGCAGAATTGAACAGAATTCCGTAAAAATGATTACAGGCCCTTTCGCTGAATGTCGAAAGGGCCTGATTCAAAATATGATTCGTTATGGAAAAAATATGAGGATATGCGATATAATAATGTCTGGCCGCAGGAGGGTATATAAAAGACCGGATTTTTGATTCCTGCTTATACAGTATTAATGAAAGATATTGGGATAAAAATGAATTCCTTCAAAAAAGGTTTTACGGACGGTATTCCCATCGGACTGGGATATCTGTCCGTATCGCTGACATTCGGAATCATGGCTGCCACAGCCGGCTTTAATGTATGGCAGGCGGTTCTGATTTCCATGCTTAACTTAACATCGGCGGGGCAGTTTGCGGGTATTACGGTAATGGCTGCAGGCGGAAGCCTGGTTGAAATGGCGCTTACGCAGTTTGTCATCAACCTGCGTTATTCCCTTATGTCCTTATCGCTTACCCAGAAGGTGGATCAGAGCTTTACATTCCCGGCAAGGCTTATATTCGGAGCGTTCCATACGGATGAAATTTATGCGGTAGCCATCGGACAGAAGGAAAAAATCGGAACAAAGTATTTTCTGGGGCTGACGATTGCACCCTATATCGGATGGACGCTGGGAACCTTCCTGGGAGCGCTGCTCGGAAACGTTCTGCCGCCGTTAATCGCAGGTGCGCTTTCCGTGGCTCTTTACGGCATGTTTATTGCCATCGTGGTTCCGGAGATGAAAAAATCCGGGAAAATGACGATGATTGTTCTTCTTGCCGTTGCCATGAAATGTGCATTTACCTATATACCGGCATTAAGTAACGTTTCGGAAGGCTTTGCAATCATTATCTGCGCGGTATTTGCATCCCTGCTCGGAGCCCTTTTCTTCCCTGTGAAGGAGAAAAGTGAAGCTGAGGGCAGCGGGGCAGCAGCGTAGGAAGCCGGTTTGCGGAATCCGGCAATAAAGGATAAAGCAAAAGCATGAAGCAATAAGAGGAAAACAGTAAAGTTTTGAGGAGAAGACGGTAATGGCAATAGGAACTTTTTTCATATATCTTGCGGTAATGGCGGGAGTGACATATCTCATCCGCGTGATTCCGTATGTTGCAATGCGAAAAGAGGTTAAGAATGTATTCTTTAAATCGTTCTTAAATTATATTCCGTATACGGTACTGGCGGTTATGACCGTTCCGGCCATTCTTTCGGCAACGGATCATAAACTGTCGGCGATTGCCGGACTTGCGGTCGGAATTATCGTGGCCTGGTTTGAGAAAGGACTTCTCGCGGTTGCGCTTTCGGCATGCGGGGCTGTTTTGCTGGTGGAAGTTATATTTAAGTTTTTCGTTCACTGATTCCGTATAGCCCGGAATTCTCTTATGTAATGACATTTTATTTGAAATTTTCACGGTTAAAAGTTAACATAAATTATTTTATGTTAACTGATGAAGAGCTGTTTTTAACTTTGTCATAAGCTGTTTCACAGAACTTTCACTATCTCATTCATGCAGTTTGTGATATAATACGAAATTGGAATTTTACTCATCGGTCGAAAAAACAGAAGAGAATCGACCGGATCAGTCCGGTAAATTTCGGAAAGGACAATAATAATGAAGAAGAAACTTACGGCGATTTTTGCCGGTGTAATAATGCTTGCGACGCTGGTTGCCTGTAATAAGGAAGAATCCGGTGATATTACGACCATGAATATGAACAAGTATATGAAACTCGGAGAGTATAAGGGCCTGACGGTTGACTATATTCCGGACGAAGTAACCGACGATTCCGTGGAAGAGGAGATTAAGTCCATATTAATTGCCAATTCCGAGAAAATCGGCGTGAAGGAAGGCAAAGTAAAAAACGGCGACCTTGTCAACGTCGATTATGTCGGATACAAAGACGGTGTGGCTTTTGACGGCGGTACGGCCAAAAGTCAGAATATCCGTGTCGGTGCCGGTAATTACATTCCCGGTTTCGAAGAAGCAATGGTCGGCATGACACCCGGTGAAACGGTGGAAGCCGAAATGACGTTTCCCGAAGAATACCATAGTTCGGAACTGGCCGGACAGGACGTCGTTTTTGCGATTACCTGTAATTTTATTTATCCGGAGATTACCGATGAAGTGGTAGTTGCCATGGAAAGTGACAAATACGGAACGAAGGATGAATTTTACACTTATGTGGAAGAAAAGGTCCGTTCGGATGCGGAGGAGAATAATTCTTCCAATATTACCGCACTGGCTTTTGAAAAGATTCTCGAGAATTCCGAGTTCAAGGAAGTTCCGGAAAGCATTAAGAAAATGCAGAAGGAAGATCTGGAGAAAAAATATAAGGTTGCCATCGACGCGGGTGCGGGCGATTTGGAAACCGTTGTTCAGTATATCTACGGATGCTCCGCCGATGAACTGATTGATGTATATGCCAAACAGCGTATGGCGATTCAGGCAATTGCCAAAGCGGAAGGCATTGAAGTAACGGATGCGGAGATCGATGAAAGATTAAGTGAACTTGCCGAAGAATTCGGAACGGATCCGCAGGGTTATCTGGATGCGAATGAGATTACCAGAGAGAAATTCAAGGAACTGATGATCAGCGAAAAAGTGCAGCAGTTCGTTTATGAGAATACCAAAACCGCATCGGCCGTAACGGACGGTGAATAGGAAGAA
>OMRN01000258.1 GCA_900313265.1 uncultured Lachnospiraceae bacterium
CTTGGATATGAAAAAGACGTTGACTGGGTGGAATACAAAATAATGGTTCCGAAAAAAGAGGATAAAATATATTCTTCCCTGTCAAAACTTGCACAATTAAGCCTGCAGCGAAACAAACTGCATATCGTCAAACTGAGCAGCAGATCCCAGTACAAACCTTATGTCCGAAAAGTTTTTGAACTTGTAAATATCGCTTATGCAGATTTATATGGTGTCGTTGAACTCGAGGATGAACAGATTGAAAAATATTCCAAAAAATTCACTCCTCTTGTCAATCCCGATTTCGTATGTTTTGTTACGGACGAAAATGAAAACCTGGCCGGTTTCGGTGTATCATGCCCTTCCATGGCTTCGGCAATGCAGAAAAGCCACGGAAGGCTGTTTCCTTTTGGATGGATTGGAGTACTGAAGTCATTACGCCGTAATAATGTCCTGGACTTACTGCTGATCGCCGTTCATCCCGATTATCAGAATAAGGGTGTAAATGCCATTATTATGGACCATATCATGAAAAGCTGTATAAAGAACGGAATCGAGTATGCGGAATCCGGTCCGCAGCTCGAACTGAATCATAAAGTTCTCAGCCAGTGGAATTCCTTTGATACATCACAACATAAACGTCGCCGGTGTTATATAAAAACACTGTGACCGATAATCAATCCGGCAGGTATTCTTCACTTAATCGGAATATTTCTTCGAACCGGTATTATACGGCTTTCTTACTACTTCTTTGTAATTACCGCGATTGCGCAGGGCATTCTGCCGTCCACCACGGAATACTCCACATCGGCATATCCCAAATCCTCAAAAAACTTTTTATAGGAGTTTAAATCAAAAGATAAAATCCATCGAATAAAGAAACTGACGGTGCAGGCCTTCTTCTGCCATTACCTTCGCAAATTTCCCATTGATATAGGCTGTTACCACTGTGTAATCATCTGTATTGTCGCGTTGGCCTTCAAATGAGTACCGGGGCAAGCTTGGTACTCGCTTGAAGACCTTATCGCGCAAAAACCAAAAGAGGCTTGTCCTGTTACGGACAAGCCTCTTTTGGTTTTTGCTTTATTTTGCCGTGTTCCAATCCGACAAAAACACCTTACTCTTCTGTTTCCTGATTATCAATAACTTCTGCTTCTTCTTCATCAATTGCTTCTGAATCTTCTTCAGTGACTTCCGATTCTTCTTCGTCAATCACTTCCGATTCTTCATCAGCGACTTCCGAATCTTCTTCATCAATCACATCCGATTCTTCATCAACGACTTCGGAATCTTCTTCATCAATGATTTCTTCGTCCTCATCGACGATAACATCTTCGATTTCATCTTCGGAAGCAGGTGTTTCCTCAATATCTTCCATCGGAAGTGCAAGCGGCTCTTCAAGGATTTCATCCGGAATCACGACTACCGTGCATACCTCACTGAATTTGTTCAGCATTGCCGCACATTCGATTCTGGTAGCACCCTGTTCCGGTGCTATCTTAAGATTCGAGCCAGAACCTTTTCCGGAGATGATTTTGCGTTCTACTGCCCATTTAACTGCATCCAGTGCCCAGTCGTGAACTTTATCGGCATCTGCAAATCCGTCCAGAGTGGTACTCTCACTGATTGATACATCGTATCCACAATACTTGGCATATTTATAAAGCATTACTGCAACCTGCTCTCTGGTAGCATTCCCGGTTACTCCGAACTGACCTGCGCCGGTTCCTGCAGTGATTCCGTTATTTGCGGCCCATGTAACTGCTTTGGCAAACCAGTCGTTCTCATTTACATCGGAAAATTGCTGAACGTAATCTACAGCCGGCTTTCCGTCCATGGCATAGATTGACGTAACAAGCTGTGAACGGTTTACTTTATCGTCCGGAGCAAAGATTATTTTTCCGTCAACCATACCTTTTCCGACCATGATTTTCTTGTCATAAACAGCTTCTGCAGCCGTATACTTCCATGTTCCGTATTCAATATCCGCAAACATTCCGGTATTCAGAATCTTAACCTTTATGCATACCGGATCCGTGTCTAAATGTACATCATCGCCAACTACTTTGTACCATACATAATAGGTTCCGGCGTCAGTAGCTGTAGGGATGGATGTGGTATATTGTTCAGTTGCTTCAGTTGCGGTGCCGAGAGCATACTGCATGGTTCCGCCTTCGGCTTTACCGGCAGTTACAAGTTCCTGTGCGGAGCCGGTGTTCGTCAGAGTCTTTGCAGTAGGAGCTATTGTAACAACTGCTGTTTCTTTCTGCGCATAGGTATAGGTATAGGTTGTATTCTCTGTGATTGCCGTCTCTGTACTCGGCGTTACATCCCAGGAGCCTGCCTTGTAGGTGTCATCCGGTTTGCTTCCGACTGCCGGAATCTGATCTGCTGAAAGTTTC
>OMRN01000398.1 GCA_900313265.1 uncultured Lachnospiraceae bacterium
ATGACAATCATGTCATCCCCGGTAAGTTTATACGGTGCAAGAAAATGCCGCGGATCCTTTACACCGGTTACGGTAATTAAAAAAGGATAATCCATCCGGCAAAGGTTTAACATAATCTCTTCCGAGTACGGAATCTGACCGAGATAATCCAGGGGATAGATTCGGTTTATGCTCCACAGCCTTAAGTCGGCAGCACGGTTAAATGCCCCGGCTTCAATCAGACGATGGTTCAAAATCCATGGATTGAACCGGTTTTCGTCGTTTTCTTCTTCTATTCCGAAATGTCGCAGCATGATGGCAAGGGAAGTAACCAGGCACCCCACATCTTTAAAATAATGATATTGTGCATCCGGAAAAAGTCCGGCCGGCCACGCTTCTTCCCGGTTCAGTTCGGGTGCGGCCTGATTCCAGTTTATGTAGTTTTCTTCCGAAGAGGAGAAATCCGCGGATTTTTGCATATCACTATTTTCCTTTAATGATTTTCACTGCTGAAATACGGTTTCATACCAGATAATAAAAATATAGGCGGCATAGACGATGCGGAAACAGGGAATATCGCCGGCAAGGAAGGAATCCCAGTATCCGCGCAGAATGTCCGCATCGAAAAAGGATGTGGATACGCCGGAAAAGAGTACCTTTTCGATTTCCGGCCGGAAGCGGTCTTCGCTAAACCATTTTCTGGCAGGAACGGAAAAACCGATTTTTTTGCGGAATGCGATTTCTTCCGGCAGCCTTGTTTCGGCCGCTTTTCGGAAAATGTACTTGCCGCATCCGTCTTTTAGTTTCAAACCGGAAGGGATGCGTGAACTTAATTCAAACATTCGACGGTCGGAGAACGGAAGAAGGACATTCAGTCCGTTTGTTTTGACTGCGCGGTTCACACCGAAAAGAATATCGCCCTCAAGCCACAGGGAAATGTCGGTTTTAAGCATACGGGACAGGTAATCCGTATCCTGCTCTTTGTCCGCGTCATCGTTCATGAGACGTTTCAGGGGATATTTTTCGTCTTGTTTCAGAAGTTTTAGCGCTTTTTCCTGTTCCATAATTCCGTCGCAGCTTAAATAGATATAGTTTTCCTGCCGGTACAGTTCTTCGGCACGATGATAAACGTAGTAACCGGCATAGAATTCATCGGCACCTTCACCGGAAAGACAAAGCCCGGTTTCTTCCGCTACACGTTTACATCCGATGGAAAAAGCGGGTGACGACGCATCCGAAGTCGGGAGCTCCGAGGCTTTTATAAAATTCGGAATGGAGGCAAAATATTCTTCTGCCGTAATGGTGATTTCCCGAAAGGCGGCCCCCAGTGTTTCCGCTGTTTTATGTGCGGGAGCGCTTTCGCTGAATTCGTTTTCGCCAAAACCGATTCCGCAGGCATTTTTCACACCCGATGCAGCTAAAAGATAGGAGGAATCCACGCCTCCGGAGAGAAAGGATCTTGCATTGGAAAAATCGAAATTCTGCTTATCTTCGTCAAGAATTTCCTGTAAAGTGTTGTCAATCTCTTTAATCCATTCTTCTTCGCTTACGGAATAATCGGGGGCAAAGGACGGAGTAAAGTAGGTTTGACTTAGACAGCCGCAGTCATTAACGGTAAGTGTATGACCGGCGGATAGTTTCCGAATACCTTTGTAAAGCGTTATTTCTCCGACAGGATAGCCGAAGGTCATATAGAGCTGAAGCGCATCCCGGTCAAGTTCTTTTCGGTATTTTCCGCTTTCTAAGATTGTCTTTAAGTCGGTGGAACATAAAAAGTCGTTACCGGTTTGAAGATAATAAAAACTTTCGATTCCGAACGGATCGCGGGCACAGAAATACTCGTTTTTTTCTTCGTCCAGGATGGCAAAGGCAAATGCTCCGTATAAGTGATTCACGACATCACTTCCCCATCGTCTGTATCCGGATAACAGAATTTCCGCTTCGGTATTTTTACGGTTATTCACCGGTGAAAGCGACAGTTCTTCGCATAATTTTTGCCGGTTTCTTATATACCCTTCATACATTCGGATTTTCATATCTTCCTCCCGGAAACCCGCTGAAAGCGGGTTAAAAGGCTTTTTTTGTGTTCTTGATTTCGATTTATTTTATCATATTAACGGATACCGATAAAGGAAAATCATCGTGAAATAACTGCCTTACCAGGGTTTGCAGACGCCAGGCTCTTATGCTATACTTTGCAAAAATGCAAACCATGATTTTACGGGGGCCTCTATGTATCGATTCACCATGCCCGAACCCGCGCTTCCCATGCGGGAGCAGATTACGGAACTAAAAGAACAGTTTGATTCATTTCTTCGCTCGGAAGCACTTTCAGAGCTTTTTGAAGTATTAAAAACAGACAGGGATTCCTTTAAGAATACATACGATACACGACGCATGCCGGACGGGAAAGTACGGGAGACGCAGGAACTGAAATCCGTCGAATCACTCGAAGATGTCAGAAAGCCGCTTTATCCGCTGCTTCTCGAACTGGGTTTTTTTTCGATTAACAAACCGTTACATCCGGAGCATTCCCGTGTGATTGTGCCGGGAGGAAGTCTGGATACCTGCTTTTGCCGGACGAAGTGCGCTGCCGGATGGGTGAATTCCTCCACACGTTTTGTAGACGGGCTGGCATGTTACAGACCCATTCATCCAAGAGAGCGAATGACGTCATCTTTTTCTTCCGCAGGCGATACGGAGTTCGGGGTATTATCGGACAGCTTTCAGAGGGAATTTCGTTTATCTTTTACCCCGGAAGAAGAGGTATTTTGCGGTGACCGGAATTTAAACGGTATTTCCTGTATCCGCACACTTCACGGAGAAGAGAAAAATCGCAGGTTCCGCATTTTTGCCGCTCCGTCTTCGGAACCGTCACTTCGGCGGGCCGATACCGGAGATACGATGCGTTTTTATCTGCAGCATGATAAGCCGGAAAAGACGGATTCCATGCTTGTCATTACGGATAATCAGTACTGCAACCGTCAGTTTGTCCAGTTTGCGTATGAGCTTATGAAAAATGAAAGGCCGCTTTCTCTGGATGTCATCGGCTGTACGCCGGATGAGAGGGTTGTAACATGCGAGAGGTACGATCCGGTTCATTTTCTGCAGGGACTGATTGCGCTGCTTGACTGGATTGAGCGGTTTAATCAAATATAATGGTGCACCCGACAGGATTATTATGATGAGATTAAAAGAAACCGGGAAAAACAGGATTAAATGGCTGTGTATATTATTATCGCTGCTTTTAGCGTTTCCTTTATGTTCCTGCAATGAAAAATCCCCTTCCTCTTCAGTAAATAAAGATGCTGTATATGAAGAAGCGGGGGAATATAAATACCGTGTGGATTTTGATGCCGTGCCGCGTGATGCCCGCCTTTGCGGTGATGATGTGGCTGTTTTTTATGCATTTACCGAAAAAACGGATGATACGGGAAGCATGGCATCGACGTTTGTTATTTTTGACAGTACCGATACGGACAAAGAAAGTTATTCGGTGCAAATCCTCCCGCAGGATGATCTTACATATGTTCATTTTGCATACGGGCAGGTGCGTTCGGACGGAAAATTTCTTCTGATGGAAAGTGCGACATCGGATGGCGAAGAGGTATATTATTATGTGATAGCAAACCGGACGGGAGCCATCGAATCGCAGACACAGTTAAAAGGGACCGAGCCCGCATCGGGCAGTGATTTTTCTTTTCTGGAAAACGGAAATCTGGCGTTCTGCACGGGAAACGGATTCTGCGTTTACTCTCCGCAAGGG
>OMRN01000467.1 GCA_900313265.1 uncultured Lachnospiraceae bacterium
AAATCTCATCATCATAACCGAGACACTCCGAGCCGCTTCCGATTAATCCGACGGCTGTTTTTCCCTTCAGTTCCGGAAACTGAAGATTAATCATTGCCTCACCGTATTCTTTATAATATGCCTCTGCCAGTTGTAGACCGTTCACTTACTTTACTCCCGAATATGGGGTTAAACGCCCCCCTTAGTTTTTTCGACGTTTCACTTCTCGTCATCTTTTTTACTTCGGCTTCGTTAAAATCATAATAATATTTATCCACACAGTTTACGATGACGGTACCGCTCGGATGCCTCATCTCCCTTACAAAGCGGCGGTTCTGGTAGGTATTGTGCACATGCCCGTGAAACATAAGCGGCGGTTCGATCCGGTACAACAGTTCGTTAAAACAGTTAAACCCGCGGTGGGCAAGGTCGTCCAAATCCCCGTACCCTTTGCAGGGAGCATGTGTAATCAGAATATCGAATCCGCCGTTTTTGATAATCTGATTCTTTGCTTTTCTTACCTTTCCGGTCATTTCCTTCTCCGTATGCATATACGGTCCTTCGGAATATTTCATGGAACCGCCGAATCCCAGGAAGCGCACACCGTTTACCGTATGTACTTTTCCGTCGATGCAGATGCACCCCTCCGGCGGATTTTTCAGATATTTCGCATCGTGATTGCCCGGCACGTAAAGAAGGGGAATTCCGGTCATGGTAACCAGAAATTCCAGATATTCCGCGCGCAAATCCCCGCAGGCGACAATTACATCCACGTCCTTTACCCGGTCCGGAATATAAAAGTCCCAAAGCGCCTTGGATTCTTCGTCTGCAATCGCGAGAATTCTCATAGCTGCCTCCTGTACTTCGGGATGCTTCCGTCAATATTGTCATTGAGCCAGTCCATTTCAATAATCTGTCCCGACGTCATTTTCTTCAGTTCATGCGGAACTTTCAGCATTCTTCCGGTATTCCCTTCCATAATGGTTTCCGTCTGCGAGTGAATCTCTCCGGAGAAGGGATCCATTCCTCCGTATACCATGGCATTTTTAAAGAATGCGAGCATTTTTTCCGTCTGATACGGCAGATTCGGCGCACGAAGCCCGACAACCCCGGTGGAAAGCCCGAACCAGTAATTGGTCGGCGAAGTCCTTTTCTCCTGTTCGTTGGCATCCCACGCTCCGGATAAAACGGATTGGATAATCATCGAATAAAATTTGCCCCACAGAATATAGGGTGCTCCGATAAAGAAATCCTGATTCGTTCCGTCCGACGAAAGGGACGCACTTCCGGGCGCCGTTACCGCGTCCGGATTCATTTTAAATAAACCGCTTTTATACTTGGCACCGTGTGTGGCGGAAAACTCCAGATCCGCATAATACAGTACGCCTTCTTCCTCCCATTCGTCACGGAAATAGTCATCCTCTCCGCCCCCGGTATATTTAAGCGAAACGCGGCACTTCGGATCAATCATGGAAACCCCGATGGCAAACGCATTTAAATTCGCAAACGTTCTGCTGTGGACAGAGTGCACCAGATATCCGATTCGCCGTTCTCCCCTTACGGAATTCTCCGTCAGCATTAAATCGGCCGCCAGAATACCGGTAAGGAAAGAAGCTTCGTAAAGTTTTCCGTGATAACACCTAAATGACGGATGCGGCTGTCCGATGGAGCAGTTTAAGAATTTTATATTCGGGTTTGCAACCGCAAGTTGCAGCGTGGTCGCCGCCATACGGGAGGAAACCGTAAAAATCACCTCGTTCCCGTCTTCGATGGCCCGGTTGATTACTTCAACCAGATCACTGTCATCCGGACTTGCCTGATAACAGGAAGAAGACACACGGTCTCCGACGATTTCCATCGCATAGGATCGCCCCGCTTCATGCGAATCGACCCACCTCGAAGCATTTACATCCTCATCGTAAATAAAAGCCACTTTGAGCTGATTTGTCACGCTGTAATTTTTGCTCCGGGAAAAGAATTCGAAGAAATTACCGGACCTCTTTACGGTTGATGGCGTATCGCTTAAGAACTCGATATCGTCCACACGTCCGCTCGAAAGAAGCTCGATTCTCGCCATTTTGATATTCTTGATAATCTGATCATCCGTATCTTCCTGCAGGGATTTCACCGGGAATAAGGAAAGATACAAAAGAAACGCATCCGAGATGGCCTTACGGTCCATTCCCTTGTAAATCGTTCGGTAAAGTTTTGCAAAAAGGAAATACGCCGCTTTTAAATCCTTCAGGGTGTCCTCGCTCCACTTATGATCAAGATCGAGTTCCAGAAGTTCGGCAAGCTTGGTATAGGAACCCGGCTCGGAAAAAGTCATATAATATGCTCTGGTTTTTTCAAAAAAATCAAGATACTCATAATAGACCTGGATTTCCTTGCTGTCGTTCTTCGGAGGCAGAATACGCGTTACTTCCGCCGATATAAAATCAAACTTTAAGAAGTTCGCAACCGAAACCCTCTTGTTTCCTTCCTGCACGTAATAATTGTTCATGTATTCATAGCACTTGATGGCGCTGTGAATTCCCTCCTGGCGGCAGGAATCGCAAAGAACGTTCCATTTGGTGGCAAACTCCGTACTCTCTTCCAAAACGGGCATAAAATTACAGGCAAAAGCATTATTTCTGGAGGCTTCCTTATTTCCGACAACATAACTGACCGGAATTTCCAGAATTCCGATATAGGTTTCCCCGACGCTTTCTTTTATTTCGGGTATACTGTCCAATACCGGCAGGTATGGATTTTTCCCTTCTTTTAAGGCCGCACGAGCGGCAGCCTCTCCCTGTTTCTTTGCATTTATATAATCTTCCAGCATAAATTCTGTCCTTTCAAAAAAGAGCCGGAGATTGTCCGGCTCTAAGTTATTTCAGTACATTCAAACGGCAAATCGCTTTCTTTAAGGCAACCGTTGCACGGTCAAGATCAATGTCCGGCCCTTTATTCGCAAGACGCTGCTCTGCTCTTTCCTTCGCAGCCTCCGCACGACGTGCATCAATCTCCGAAGGCCACTCCACAAGCTCCGCCAGAATCGTCACGCGGTGCGGCAGGATTTCCGCAAAGCCGGCATGAAGCGCCGCATTTTTCGGCCCTTCCTCTCCCGTAATGGTTAAAATTCCGGGATCCACAATTACCGTAAGCGGAATGTGTCCTTTATAAACACCGATTTCCCCTTCCGTGGTATTGAACTCCACCATGGATACCGGTCCTTCGAAAAAGACACGCTCCGGCGTAATTACTTTCAGTTCGAATAAATTATCTTCTGCCATAAATTACCTGCTGTTTGTGTTTTTCTCCACTACTTCATCGATGGTTCCGACATTTAAGAAATATCCTTCCGGAATATCATCATGCTTGCCCTCTAAGATTTCCTTGAATCCGCGGATGGTTTCGGAAATCGGCACGTATTTTCCTTCGAGACCGGTGAACTGTCCGGCTACGAAGAACGGCTGGGATAAGAAACGCTGAATCTTTCTCGCACGGCTTACGACAAGCTTGTCATCTTCGGAAAGTTCATCCATACCGAGGATGGCGATGATATCCTGCAGTTCCTTATATTTCTGAAGTACTTCCTGTACACCACGGGCTACCTGATAATGCTCCTGTCCGACGATTCTCGGATCCAGAATTCTCGAAGTGGATTCAAGCGGATCTACTGCGGGATAAATACCGAGTTCCACGATGGCACGTGAAAGAACGGTCGTTGCATCCAGATGTGCGAATGTGGTAGCGGGCGCCGGGTCGGTTAAGTCATCGGCCGGTACATAAACCGCCTGAACGGATGTAATGGAACCGTTCTTGGTCGAAGTAATACGCTCCTGAAGGGCACCCATTTCCGTCTGCAGTGTCGGCTGATAACCTACTGCGGAAGGCATACGTCCCAAAAGTGCGGATACTTCACTACCTGCCTGGGTGAAACGGAAAATATTATCAATGAACAAAAGCACGTCCTTTCCGCCTTTGTCACGGAAGTACTCTGCCATGGTCAAACCCGTAAGTCCGACTCTCATTCTTGCCCCGGGCGGCTCGTTCATCTGTCCGAATACCATGGTTGTTTTATCGATAACGCCGGACTCCTGCATTTCATGGTAAAGGTCGTTACCCTCACGGGTACGCTCTCCTACACCGGTAAATACGGAATATCCGCCGTGCTCCGTTGCGATGTTACGGATTAACTCCTGAATCAGTACAGTCTTTCCTACACCGGCACCTCCGAACAGACCGATTTTTCCGCCCTTCTGATAGGGGCAGAGCAAATCGACAACCTTGATACCGGTTTCCAGAAGTTCGGTCTCGGTGGACTGTGCTTCGAAATCCGGAGCCGGACGGTGAATCGGCTCATAGCTTACTCCTTCGGGAGCCGGCTTATTGTCAATCGGCTGTCCGAGTACGTTAAAAATTCTTCCGAGTGTATTCTCACCGACGGGAACCGAAATGGGGCCACCGGTTGCAATTGCTTCCATACCGCGGACAAGACCGTCTGTCGAACCCATCGCGATACATCT
>OMRN01000153.1 GCA_900313265.1 uncultured Lachnospiraceae bacterium
AAGCGCAATCCTCTTTTTCGCCTCGTTTACTTCAAGTACGACAACCTGCACCGTATCTCCGACGGACAAAACTTCGTTTGCATTCTTCACGAAACGGTTTGCGATTTCGGAGATATGAACCAGTCCGTCCTGATGCACGCCGATATCCACAAAAGCACCGAAATCCACGACATTACGGACGGTTCCCGTTAATTTCATTCCGGGTTTTAAATCGCTGATATCCAGCAAATCCGTCCGAAAAATCGGAGGCGGAAGCGATTCTCTCGGATCTCTTCCGGGTTTTAAAAGTTCCTTTACGATATCCTTTAATGTCGGAACACCGATTCCGCATTCCGTGGCAAGTTTTGCTTCCCCGTATTTTTCCACGCGCGCCGTCAGTTCCCCGATATCACCGGAAGCAACATCCGATAAGGAATAGCCGCATAAAGACAGCAGTTTCTCTGCCGCCTCATAACTCTCCGGATGCACACCCGTGTTATCAAGAACGTTCCCACTCTCCGGGACACGCAGGAACCCCGCGCACTGCTCGTATGCTTTCGGTCCGAGTTTCGGAACTTTCAGAAGTTTTTTCCTCGAATCGTAAACGCCGTTTTCTTCGCGATACGTTACAATATTCTTTGCAATCGTCGCATTCAATCCGGACACACGTTTTAAAAGTGAAGGTGACGCGGTATTCAAATCCACGCCGACCGCATTTACGCAGTCCTCAACAACTCCGTCCAGCGCTTCTTCCAGACGTTTTTGCGGCATGTCGTGCTGGTACTGTCCGACGCCGATTGCCTTCGGTTCGATTTTTACGAGTTCCGCAAGCGGATCCTCGAGTCTTCTGGCGATCGAAATCGCCGAACGAAGATTGACGTCATATTGCGGAAATTCTTCCGCCGCAAGTTTGGATGCGGAATACACCGATGCGCCGGCTTCGGAAACCACCATGTAGGAGACTCCGGGACAGTTCTTCAGCATTTCCGCCGTCATGTTTTCGGTTTCTCTCGAAGCCGTTCCGTTGCCGATGGCAATGTGTTCCACATGATGCTTTTTGATTAAAACCGTCAGTTTTTCGATGGCTTCTTTTTTCATTTTTTCGCTGTGTGTCGGATAAACCACGGCGGTATCGAGAACCTTTCCCGTCGCGTCCACGACCGCCACTTTACAGCCCATACGATATCCGGGATCCAAGCCCATCGTAACTTTTCCTTTTACCGGCGGCTGCATCAAAAGCGGCTTTAAGTTCAGCGCAAAACTTTTAATCGCACCTTCATCCGCCATATCCGTCAGTGCGGAACGCATTTCGTTTTCCATGGACGGCTCGATTAAGCGGTCAAAACTGTCGAGGATGGCTGCTTTCATAAAATCCCCGGCCGCGCTGCCCGGTCTTAATTCTCTTCTCTCAATGACGGAAAGTGCTTTGTCGTGGTCGATTTCGACCTTAACTTTTAAAAATCCTTCCTTCTCACCCCGGTTTACGGCAAGTACCTGATGGCCCGCCATTTTTCCGACCGGCTGTGAAAAATCATAATACACGGAGTATACGCTGTCCTCTTCTTTTGCGGCTTTGGAACGGACGATGCCCTCTTTTTGATAAAGCGAGCGCAAATCTTTTCGGATTTCCGCATTGTCGGAAAGAATCTCCGCCACGATATCATTCGCCCCGGCAAGCACATCTTCCACGGTTTCCACGCCTTTGTCGGGATCGATGTATTTTTCCGCTTCCTTCTCCGGCTTCGGACAGGATTTATCCTGAAGGAATAAAAGAAGCGCCAGCGGCTCAAGTCCTTTTTCCTTTGCAATCGTTGCCCTGGTGCGGCGTTTTTGCTTGTACGGACGGTATAAATCCTCCGCCTCGGATAGCGTCTTCGCTGCGAGAATTTCTGCCTTTAATTCCTCCGTCAGTTTTCCCTGTTCATCAATGCTTTTGATGATTTCCTCTTTACGTGCCTCGAGATTTCTTAAGTACTTCAGGCGCTCTTCCAGTGCGCGCAATGAAGTATCGTCCATCGCGCCATGTGCCTCTTTGCGGTATCTTGCGATGAACGGAATGGTATTTCCCTCGTCAAGCAGCGTGATGACATTTCTCACCGCTTCTGCCGGTTTGTTTATCTCTGAAGCTATCTGTTTAATTATGTCCATATGTGTTTCCTTTATTCTTTATCTTTTTTGTCTTTTTCTTTTTTGTCTTTTTCTTATTGCCTTTTAACTGTCATTTCTTTCCTGGGATTAGTAATCCGGATTAAAACGCTCTTTCGCTCTTTCGATTCTTCAAAAATCTGCAAATTATCGTCTCCGAATAACCGAAACTTCATCCGCAATCATCATCACGGTTTCTTCAATCGACGACTCTCCTTCTTCGACAACAATATCCGCATATTTTTCGTATAAAACCGACCGGCTTTCAAACATTTCTTCGACCGTTTCATTCAGCCTTAATACGACACCGCGTTCTTTGATGTTGTGAAGCCTCTTAAAGAGTTCCTCTTTCCCGACTTTCAGATAAATCACAATTCCGTCTTCTTTCAGATGCCGCATTCCCGCATCGCTGTACACCACGCTCCCGCCGGTTGCGATGACCGCATTTTTCTCCTGAACCGACAAAACCGCTTCCTCTTCCGCACACAGAAATCCGTCGACACCCCGGTCCCGGATTAAGTCGCAAAGAAGTGCCTTCTCGCGTTTCTGGATCACTAAATCCGTGTCGATATAATCCATTCCGAGCACTTTCGCGAGAATGACTCCGACCGTACTTTTTCCCGATGCCGGCATGCCGGTTAAAATGATATTTGTCTTTTGTTTTTCTTCCATGGATTTTTCTTTTCCGATACCTGTAAATCAGCCTTATTATGCGCTATGCGCATACAAAGTTATTATATCAAAAATCCCCTCATATTGCATTCTTTTTATGCATTTACCGTCTGATTATTTTTCTCTTTTTTTGAAATATTCGAATTTTAAAAAATCACTTGTACTTCCGACTATAAGTACGTATAATAGTACTTAATAAAGTACTATTTGTTATTTTTATCTTTTGAGTCTGTTTTTGAAATAATACTTTTTTGAACAGGAGGTGTTTTGAATTATGACGATTGCAAAGCAGGCGCAAATCCGTACAAATATTAAGCAATACTTTGATATGGCCTATGAAGGCGAAGCTGTCATTGTTCCGAGAAAGCAGGGAAAGAATGTCGTTATCATTTCCGAAAACGAATATAACCGGCTGAATCAGGCCGTTCGAGTTGCTGCATATGCTACTGCCGTTTCAGAAACAAAGGAACATAAACCTGAATCAGCAAAACACCATGCTGAAGAAAACAATAAAACCCACAATTTGGAAAAACTGAAAACCATACGTTCTTTTAAGAAAAACTGGAACGGAAATAACGCCCCTTCATTCCCGAAGAGACTGATGGATAAAGCTGAAAATCTGATAAACGGATTAACCATCCAACCGGAGATTTTTCCTACTGCTCTATGTACAATTCAGTTGGAATATGATAATGCCAGAAGGGATCACATGGAAATCGAAATCGGCTTATCCGATACGGCAGAGATTTTTATTGTGAAATATAATGGGGAAGAAATATACGAAACCATCCCGGCGGATGCCGACGCAATAAACGCAAAAGCAGGTGATTTTTATGGATAATACATTTCAAAATACGGAAAAATTATACAGAGCCGTTTACCCGCCGGAAGTTGCCGACATTTTTTGGAAGAAGGACGGAAGCATCTCTTCCGCCGCTTTTGCCGATCCAAAAGGATTATCGGTAGAACGAGGCGACTACCGCAAAGATAACGATGTAATAAGTTCTATGCGTAAGAAATTCAGCGGTCATATTATTTCTCTTTATGTCAAAAACTGTACAGACACCGGCGCTGTCGTAATATATACACCCTCTCGCACTAATATCTATCATTCCGAAATTCACGGAAATGAAAAAACTGCGTTGCTTTCAAAATCACAGCGCAGATATTTGGCAAATCATGCGGTTATTCTGACTCCGAGACCGCTATGAAATTTCTGTTTTTCGATTGTTCCAGGGAGGAAGCGGATTACTGCTTTTTTCCCTGATTTTATTTTACAATCATCAGCGAAAAATATCCGGCCTCATCCGGCATACTCCCGACTTCTTTGTAAACCCTTTCATTCTCCATTCCGCAGTTTTCCACGAGCCATGCATGCTTTCCTTCAGCCGATACGGCCTGTTTGATACTCTTTAAATTCTTTCCGGCTTTCAAAATTACGAGTGTGCCGTCCACCTTCCGGTACTCTCCCGCACTGATTGTTACAGACTCTCTTCCCGTCGCCAACGGAATCATCAGTTTTGCGGATGCCGCACTAAAAGAAGGAATTCCGCTGACAATACGCACATCAAAACCTTTTTCTTTAACCGCATCCAGAATATACGAAACACCGGAATAAAATCCCGGATCTCCCAACGTTAAAAATGCGACATTTTTTCCGCTTTCCAGTTTCATAGAAAGAAGCAAAGCCGCTTTTTCATGGACTTTGCTTAAATCTCCTTCCTGCATTGGGAAATCCATCGGTAAGATTTCTTTATCCGACATTTCCGGAACCGCTCCGATTGCGATTCTGTATGCAATTCCGGGTTCCCCGCCTGATGAAACACAGGCAATGCAGTCCGCTTCTTTTATTGTTTTTACGGCCTTCAGGGTCAGCAGTTCCGGATCTCCGGGGCCGACCCCGACCGCATATAAAATTCCGTTCATTAAGGCTCCGTCGGCTGGGGCTCCAGTCCGTCCCATGCTACATTCCAGCTCGGTGTCACATCGGGATTTTCAGCCGGCATTTTAAGCTCCGCTTCGGGAATGCCGAGTTCCTGAAGTCTTGCTTCAACCATCTGTTTTGCTGTGTTATCGTCTGTAACCAGGATGCCGGCATCGGTATAAATCTTCATATAATCATCACTCGGATAAATTGAATTTCCGTCAACATCACGGAATACATAAACCTGCTGTCTAAGATAAGCATCGTATTCCGGACTTCCGTCGACCATAATATAATCATATGGGGCAAAACTGTATCTATCTCTGTCGATACTTCCGGGATCTCCCCCCTGGACATACGGATAACCGTCCGGCAGGTTGGCATCGGAAGGAAGTTCATATCCGTAAATAATCGCTTCCGGCATGGCTGCTTCAAACTCAACCGAATAAATGAATTCCGGTTCGCCGGCTGCATTTACGCGGGAATAGCTGGTCATATATAAAGATGCACCGCCGCTTCCATATGAGTTATAAACACCATAACGGTTTAACTCGCCCTGTGAGCGGTAAAACGATTCATACTGATCAACCACACAGAGAACACCGTCGATTTTTTTGACAATGTAATAAAGATCCATCGTGTTGGTTCTCTCATCATTGTCACCGTTAACGTCAAGTGCCATCTCGGGAATACCGTCGTTTCCGCAGTCGATAAAGGCATAATCGATTTCAACAACTCTCATGTAACCCGGTTCAAATCCTTCATCATAAGCCTGATTGACACTGTCTCTTAAATCATCCAGCGTATATTCACTGCCGTTTGTCAGGCCCGTCATACCGTCTTTGACGGCTTTGATGGTAGCTTCTCCGTTAATAAAAGCAAGATAATCGTCTTCGGTTACCGCATCGGCCGAATCCGTATCCGGTGTTACGTCCACGTCCGGCGTCGGAGTTACAACCACTTCCGAAACCGGCTCCGATGTCATTACGGAAGTATTGGTACATCCCACTGCCGCAGTTGCGGCAAGCATTGCAGCACTCATCACTGCCAACATTTTAAGTACTTTTTTCTTCATTTCCTTTTCCTCCTGAATTCCCTTTTTTAATTCTTTTTTTGAATTTCAATCCTGTATTTTTAACATTTCCTTTCCGTTTTTTCTCCGGATATCTTAGAAACGTAAATCCGAAAATTATTTTATGGGGAAAATGAAAAAAATTAAATTTTTTTACTCTTTTTCCTTAATATGCTTCTTCATATCATGAATCATCTCATGAAATGCTTTCACATCTTTTTTAAGAATGTCGTATGTTTCAAGTGAAATACCGATTTTCTCAGCAAGATCTTTCACAAACTTCTTCTCTTCCTTGTCTTTCTCTCCGTCCGCACTGCATAGAATCATCAGTTCCACAATGATGATATTGCGAACCTTGCTTGAAGATTCCTTCAAAAATTCCGCCGCTTCATCCACGGTCACCTCGTCATAGATTTTGTGCTCGTCCATGGACATTTCCCGACAGTATCTGCGAATCATTTCCTTTTCCGAATCTTCCACCATGCCGTTTGCCTTCGCGGTGGCTCTCGCCAGATCTAAAAATACCTCTTTTTCCCGTTCACTTAATTTCTCTAAAAACATCTTTTTCTCCTCCTAACCTTCCGTATCATACTCTCCGTACTCGCAGCCGATATGCGTGGCTTCCACTTCATCCACCAGCAAAAGCCGGTCGCCGGCTTTATCGTAAATCTTCACGGTCCCGACGCCGTTTCCGCCGTTCCATAAGCGGTTGTGTTTCCTGCTTCCGTCCGGTGCTTCATAGTTTACGAAAAGCATATCCTTCTTCCGGCAGGTAACCTCCGTTTCCATCACTGCATGGATATTTTCCTGTCTGACATGCCAGATGACCAGTTCATCCGTTTCCTCAAAGGAAAAATCCGTCTTCACTTTCAGATGAAGTTTGGAAAAATTGAAATCATATTCCTTCCCCTCATAGTAAAATACACCGAGAAGCCTTCTGTCAAGCGGAACAAAATAAACCTGCGGTCTGCCGCCGCCGATATCGAAAACGCTGTTTTTCAGCATTTTTCCGGTCTTTTTGCTCTTTAAGCAGTTCGAAGAAAGCCACACCCACGGACTCGTAAAATCCCTGCCCCAGTTTTTGTCTGCGTAACCGTAGCTTTGCTCGGGCGTTACCATATATTTTCGGCCGTTAAACGTAATCTCCCCGCTGTAGGCACTCTTCATTCCTTCCGCATGCCAGTACATTGCAAAAGCCTCCGCCCCGCGAAGCGCCTTGCTCGCACCGTAACCGACATTAAACGCAATCTGTTTGTCAACTTTTAAATTCCACGTTATTTCTCCCGCATCGCTCATCCATTCCGGATGTTTTTCCGCTGCGGATTTGCTGACGGAAATACTGCCTGCCAGAAGCGTTTCGCTCGCCACACAGTCACCTGCCGACACGCGGTAAGGCACACCGTCATATACCTTCGCTTCCTTCAAAGAGAAAAACCGATGCAGCTGGGTATGGTCTTCACCCCAGCAGCCTGCCTTTACCATCAGGTATGACGGCAGTTTTCCCGCTTCCTTATTCGCCGGAAGCTGTCCAAGCACCGGTTTTTTCTCCGCTAACGCCGGATTGCATACGAAAAACTCAATGAAAAACGGTTTCTCCTCCCCCGTTATTTCATCCCAGGCCGTAAAAGAATGCCACCACCAGTCGTAGCCGTGATGCGAAAGCGGCCCGTGCAGCATAAATGCATCTCTGCTGATATCATGATGATTAAACATATCCCCCTCCTCTACTCCGGGTGCCTGTCACTTTTCCCCCTTAGGTGCCTGTCACTTTTAACCAAAAAGTGACAGGCACCTAGGGCAGACATCGCTATACCGGAATTTTCTGCACCGCCCAAAGTGCCACACAGATTGCAAAAGTCGCAACCGGCATCAGAAACACCGCCAGATACCATTTCCCGCTTTTATTGAATCCGTAAAAATCCTCCCAGCGGCGGCTCTCCTTTGCAAACATCACTTTATAACAATACACGGCTCCGTAAAGCACAATCGGAATCAGCCCGAACAGGCAGTAAACAAACGGCATTTCCCTTCGTTCGAATATGCAGAACGACACAAGTGCCAGCACCGGATTCACCAGATGCATCCAGAAATCCCGCCCGGTCAAAAGCCTCTTAAACCCGTAAATCCGGCTTAAGAAAAACAGTACCGTCACTAAAGTCAGCGTTACCGCTGCGGTTCCCACAAATTTCACAATCCAGACCGCATACGAATT
>OMRN01000259.1 GCA_900313265.1 uncultured Lachnospiraceae bacterium
AAGAAATCCTCAACATATCCGACCAGCTCGTTACCGATGGCATTCCAGTCTGTCGATGAAACCAGATAGCTTATTTCATTCACAAGATCCTGAGTAACATCCATTTCTCCGTATCCTCCTTTTATCCGCCCATCCCCGTCATTTCCGGGGATTCAACCGTCAAAAAAACGGGCCTTTCATCTGTCCTTTTTTCAGGAAGCCTCACTCCTCGCTTACCGCATATCGTGCAAAAATCGGATCCCACACTTCCGCATAAGCCGCATTGTTTACATGAACAAATCCGTCCCAGCAGTATCTTCCGGGAAGGTTTCCCGTTGTATCCTTTAACGCGGTATTAATATCAATATAATAAGCACCATGTTCTTTGGCACCCTGGATTAAAAGTCCGTTAAATCCGTCTATGGAAGGATTATTCAGTGCACCTTTGTTTACTCCCGCCGGAACCGGCGTCATGCTGACAATATGTACTTCAATCTCCGGATTGGTTTCATGAATTTGATCCACCAGTGTCATCATATCATCTGCTGCCCGGAAGGCATCCTTCATAAGAAGGTCGTTCGCTCCGAAAAGGATAAAAACCCTGTCCACATTGTCCATTTCGGAAAGATTGGCACAAACGCTCTGCTTCTTCCCTTTGTACAGAGGCTGAATGCTTCCGCTGCTTTTTACCGCCCTCCATGATGTATAACTCGGTACGGCAAGAAATGTCGCCGTCGATACCGGTGAATCCTTGTAATATGCGGAATAGGTCCGGTATCCGGCCATAATCGAATCTCCGACAAATACGCTTCTCGAATAATATTCATGCGCGTCCTCCGAAATGGGATGTTCCATAAAAGGAATCGGCTGCGGTATCATCACTTCGTTACTCTCATCTGTGTTTTCTGCCGGAAGCTCGTCCATCTCCGGCTCTTCCGCTGCGGCTTCCGTCTCACCCATCTCTTCTTCGGGTGTCTTAAGAGGCGATGCCTCCGTATTTATAAATAAAACTTCGGAAAGCAAAGCTCCCGTTATCATTATTGCCAGCACCTTCATTGCTGCCTTAAAGTACTTCTTTTTCATTTTCTTATATCTCTTTTCCCCTTTTTTTGCGTTTCTATTTTACCACATTTTCCTCGGTAATTAAACAAAAAACCACATGAAAAACATGAAAGAAGCGCATCCTTACTGGCACCATCCAATACCTCCGATTCTTCAACCCTTCCTTCTTTAAAGGCCGTGATGAATTCTTAATTCAGCCAATAAAAATTTTCCGATATCACGCTTTTATCAGGTCACTTAAAATGACTTCTTATGAATCATAACCGCCCCCTGAAGATCGGTTCTTTGAATCTTCGTTCCGATTGAATTAAGAATTTCCATCGTTTCCTTATGCGGATGCCCGTACCGGTTATTCTTCCCGCACGAAATCACGCTGATTTCCGGTCTTGCCTCTGTCAGGAAAAATTCGGTATTTGTCCGGTTTGCAGATCCGTGATGGGCGCATTTTAAAACTTCCAGGCATCCGTCTCCGTAGCGTTTTAAAAACCGCAGCGCCGCATCTTCTGCCTGTGTCTCGCCATCTCCCATAAAAACAGCGGAAAAATACCCTTCCTGATAGAAAATCGCAAAAGAAGCCGCATTGGAATCCGCATAGGATTCCGTGCTGTCCGGAGACAGAATCACAAACTCATAACTTTTTCTTCCCCCTCCCGAAATCCGGTCCCCGGCATTAAGGTAGATTACTTCTGTCCCCCTGTCTTTTGCTTCCTTTGCAAGAGTGCCGAATTCCTCTTTCAGCGTAAGCGGAAGTGCAAGTTTCTTAATTTCTATTCCGTCGTCTTCCAGCACCTCCTTAAAACCGTTTACATGATCGGCATCGTTATGTGTTAAAAACCATACATCCACACATTTTTCCCCTTCAAACTTTAAATACGGAATCAGGATCCTCTCTCCGACCCGGTTTTTCGATGTGGAGCCTCCGTCAATCATATAAACATCTCCCGAACCGGTCCGGAGAAAAATACCGTCCCCCTGTCCTACATCCAGCATAGTAAGAGTAAAATCTTTCGGTGAACCGGTAATGAATAAAAAGAGCAAAACCAAAACTGCTGTAAATCCGAGCCGGTAAATATATGTGATTTTATAAAGCGTTTTATTATCAATCCCTTTCCACCATTTGACAATCCCGTCATTCAGCCCGCTTTTTTGCTTTGCCGTCTTTATCCGTACTTTGCCGTTTTCCCCGCCATTTCCTATATACCTCTCTTCCTCCTCCGCCTTCTCATTTACGAGTTCATAATACTTAAGCAGGCATTTTCTTTTGAAGTATAAAGCTGCCATGCTGGCAAGGAGCAGCATTATCGCATAAACCAGACATCTTGCCGTTCCCGGATTTTTCACAGCAATAACGGAACCGGGAAACCGAAGAACTTTTTCCGACAGAAATTCAAATGTATACAGAATGCTTTTTCCGATTGTCACAAAAAGCATCGCCCCCCTCATCCACCAAAATGACAGGAACAAAGATGCAAACGCACTGACAAAAAGAACCGGCATGGCAGGCAGAATAAAGAAATTCAGAATCAGTCCCGCAAACGAAATCCGGTGAAACGAGCAAAGAACAACCGGCAGAGTTGATGCAAAAATCCCGATGCCGGAAAACAAACCGTCAAATGCCGTCTTTTTTCCGACAACCGGGGTAAAACAGGGATAAACAAGCAGAATTCCGGCAACTGCCAGATACGTTAACTGATACGAAGAGTCCGTCAAAAGCCCCGGAAAGAAAAGACATGTCAGAAATGCCGAAAGAACTAACGCTGTAGGCGGATCATATGCCTTCTTCAGCTCCTTTGCCGCCATTCGGTACGCAAACATGAAAACCGCCCGAAAAACACTCGGTGCAAATCCGACCATAAACGCATAGAGAACAAGGAACAGGATTGTGAGAAACAAGGCCGCTTTTGAACGGACCGGAGTAAGGGATAAAAGCACATAGATAAATGCTCCGATTAACGAAATATGCAGTCCGCTGATTGCCAGAATATGTGAGATTCCGGCCATGGAGTATAATTCTTTGCTTTCTTCATCGATTTCGTTTTTTTCACCGAGAAGCATGGCGGACAGAATTCCTCCGTATTCTTCTCCGTACATGCTTTCAAAAATATCCGTC